>DASQFG010000332.1:0-8742 GCA_035633315.1 Nakamurella sp.
GCGGTGCGCGCCTGCCGGCGCTGGGACAGCTCGTCCTGGGTGACCGGCACAACCCGGTTCCCTTCCACCCGCTCCGCGGGGAACTCGGCCAGCGAGCCGGTGACCTCGCGCATGGTGCCGCCGACGGCGATCCCGAACACACCCTGCCCGCCCTGCAGCAGGTCGACGATCTCCTCCGGCGAGGTGCACTCGTACACCGTGGTCCCGTCCGAGAACAGCGTCACCCCGGCCAGATCGTCCACCCCGCGCGCACGCAGGTGGTCGACGGCGACCCGGATGTTCTGCAGCGAGACCCCGGTGTCCAGCAGTCGCTTGACGACCTTGAGCACGAGGATGTCCTTGAATGAGTACAGCCGCTGGCTGCCCGAACCCTTGGCGCCCCGCACCGTGGGTACCACCAGATCGGTCCGCGCCCAGTAGTCCAGCTGCCGGTAGGTGATGCCGGCGGCCTGACAGGCCGTCGGTCCCCGATAGCCGGCGAATTCGTCGGGCAGCGCGGTGTTCGGAAAGAGCGCACCCTGCTCCTGGTCGGGCATTGCGCCACCCTTTCTTGCGAGCACGGGTTCAACCGTGCCGCACCAACCCGCGTCAACCAGCGCTGTCCGAACCACCCATCTGGACCCAACCGGCCGAATCACATCGACGTGACTTGCTTTGACGGTAGGCCCGCGCCAGGCACCGGTCAACGTCTGGCGCGGCGTGTCCTCAACCTGAGCTTCAGGGTTACTGCGAACGAGTACCAGCATCGCCGACCCTCGCCCGGTCGGCCGGCCGGGAAGGATGGAGACGGCCGACTCCTGCTTCGGACTATGGCTTCTGCTCGCCGCCGAAATCGTCGGGCGAGATGGAATCGAGGAACTCACGGAACCGCTCGACCTCGTCCTCGGCGTCCCCGTCGTCCGCACCGTCGTCCGCGACATCCGCGTCGTCGTCTGGGGGAACCACGATCCCCGCCTCGGCCAGCACGGCCTCGTCGACGAACACCGGGATCTCCACCCGGACGGCAAGGGCGATCGCGTCGGAGGGCCGGGCCGAGACGGTCGTCCCGTCGTCGAAGGCGAGTTCGCCGAAGAAGGTGCCCTCACGGAAATCGACCACCCGGACCTGGACCACGGAACGGCCCAGCGCGGTGATGACGTGACCGAGAAGGTCGTGGGTCAGCGGTCGCGCCGGCCGCACTCCCTGCTGGTGCATGGCGATCGCGGTGGCCTCCGCCGAGCCGATCAGGATCGGCAGGCTACGCGGGCCATCCACCTCGGTCAGCATCAGAATCGGCTGCTGGTTGGGCATTTCGACCCGGACGCCGACGATCCGCATCTCGATCATCTCGGTCAGCCTCTCTCCTTCACGTCGAACGCTACACGTCGACGTGCGGGTGCGTAGGCCCACATCCCACGCTGCCGGCGGGGCATCAGCGACCGAGATCTCGTCGTAATCCGGCCTTGACAAGTTGCGAATGCATGCGCAGCACCGTCCCGGCCAGCCGGGCCGCTTCGGCGCCCGCCCGCTCCCTGGCATCCGGGTCCTTCTGATGCGCCTGAGCGGACACGAGCTGGGTGATCAGGGTCGTCTCGCGATCGGCGGCGGTGCGGAACGATCGCAGGTGGCGGGCCTCCAGACCGACCGCCAGCAGTTCGGCGGCGGTCCCGGCGATCAGCACCGAGTCGGCGTCGAAATACCCGCCAGGGCCGGCCTTGACGAGCCCGAACTGCTCGAGCTCGGCCAGCGCCGTCATGCTCAGACCGGTTTCCGCCAGTAGCTCGCCGCGGGTGACCCGAACCTCGGTGGACGCGGCGAAATCGACCGGCGACGGCCCGTCGGCCATCACCAGCGAGCGCGGCAGCCGGGCAGCGGGAGTGGCCGGCTCCAGGCCGCGATCGATCGCGTCCAGCTGGTCCTTGATGACCTTCAGCGGCAGGTAGTGGTCGCGCTGCGCCGCCAGCACGTAGCGCAGCCGCTCGACGTCCTCGGTGGTGAACTGCCGGTAGCCAGAGGGAGTGCGGTGCGGGGTGACCAGCCCCTCGGTCTCCAGGTACCTGATCTTGGAGATGGAGACGTCAGGGAATTCCGTTTTCAACCGGCTGAGCACCGAGCCGATGCTGAGCGAGCGACCGGGCTCCGGCGACATGGTGGCGGTGCTAGCCGTGGACGACACTGCTGACCTCGATGACCCTGATCGCGACCGGCAGATGCGCCTGCGTCATGACCCGGTGTCACCCTCGGCCTGGTCGCCGGACAGGAACACCAGCCGGAACTTGCCGATCTGTACCTCGTCACCATTGGACAGGCTGGACACCTCGATCGGTTCCCGGTTGACGTAGGTCCCGTTCAACGAGCCGATGTCGGCCACCTCGAAACCCTCCGCCGTGCGCCGGAACTCGGCGTGCCGGCGCGAAACGGTGACGTCGTCGAGGAAGATGTCGCTCTCCGGGTGGCGACCGGCGGTGATCTTGTCGCGGTCCAACTGGAACCGTGATCCGGCGTTCGGCCCGCGCTTGACGACCAGCAGGGCCGATCCGGCGGACAGGCCTTCCAGCCCGACGACGTCCTCACTGGTCTCCGCCTCCGCAGAGCCGAACAACCCTCCGGCAAAGATCGAGGTGGAATCCGACGCCGCGGAACCGCGGTCGCTCTCAGTCACCAGACACTCCTTCGTCTTGCCCGCGCACGTTCCCGCTCTCGCTGACTGCCAATTCCCGGGGGCTGGCCGGACACAACGGTCGCGGGATCGACGGCCGATTGGTGGGAAGTCCCCTGTGGGACGACCGTACCGTGCCGCTCCCCCTCACCGCACCGCAGATGGACAACGGTTGGGCCGACCGTGTCGATCCTCCACGACGGTGGGCCGCATGGGGGCGCACACACTGGGCAATCTCCCTGGAACCTGAACGGCACAGTGAACGGACCGCGAAACAGACCGTCAGCCTTCGCCGATCACGTCGGCGTACCCGGCCGCGTCGAGCAGATCATCGATCTGGGCGGGATCGGCCAGCTCGATCTCCACCATCCAGCCGTCGCCGTACGGGTCGCTGTTGACCACCTCGGGGGTGGAATCGAGCGCGTCGTTGCGCGCCAGCACCGTCCCGGTGACCGGGGAGAAGACATCGGAGACCGACTTGGTGGATTCCACCTCGCCGATGGAATCGCCAAGTTCGACTGTGGTGCCGGGTTCCGGCATCTGCACGAAGACGATGTCCCCCAGGGAGTTCTGCGCGAAGTCGGTGATGCCGATCCGGGCGACGGTGATGCCGTCGGTGTCCGTGGTGTCCGCCTGGCCCTCGCCCTGCAGCGTGCGGATCCACTCGTGGTCGGAGCTGTAGCGCAGGTCCTCTGGGATCACGGTGTCAGGTCCTTCCGGTACAGGAACGAGCGGGCGTCGGTCAGCACTTGTCGCACCCGACGGCGAGACGATCATCCAACGCCGCGAGTCGTCCTGCCGCGTCAGGCCCGTTATCGGTGTGTCGCGGCTGAATCCCGAGCGTCCGACGATCATCCGGTGTCGCGCGCCGGCCGGTCAGCCGTCGGCAGGGCGAGCGTAGAGCGCCGTCCTCGGAGCCCGCAATTGGTCGATGACGATGCTGTCGGACTGCGACACGTCCATCGTCCCGCCGGCCCGGCGCACCGTGTCGAGCACCCCGCCGGGGATCGCCAACGCGGCCGCCAATGTGGGCGGATCGCCGATCGCTTCGATCGTGTAGGGCGCGGTCAGCGGTGTGCCATCGAGCTTGATCTCACCGGCCGATCCGGTGAACGCCGAATCGACCCCGATCCTGACGTCACCGACCTGGAACGCCTCGGCTCCGGCGTTGCGCAGCTCCTGGATGGCATCGAGCAGCACCTCGGGAGGGATGCGGTTCTGCGGGTCGGCAATGACCATGCTCACCCCTGGCCCGGTTGCCGGGACCGTCCCGGTGAGGATGCCGAGCGCTTCGGCTTGGCGCTGGGCCTCGGCGAGCGCTTCCTCCGACGAGGCACCGCTGCTCTTCAGCCGCCCCAGAGTGTCCTGCAGTGCGGAGATCTCGCCGTTGAGGTCGTCCTCGCGCCGCTGCAGCCCGTCCAGGATCTGCACCAGGTCGTCGGGGCGGGCCGTCGCCAGGTTGTCCCCGGACACCGTGCGCTGCACCTGCACGACCAGCGCGAACCCGAGCAATCCGCAGAGCACCGCGACCAGGATCCGGATGCCGGTCGAGCGCGACCGGCCGGGGAGGGAAGGGGTCGGCACAGCGGGCGGTTCAGAAGTCGGCACAGCGTCGGCCGCGGGACGGTCGGGCTCGTGCGGCCCCGCCGCCGGCTCGTCGGCACCGGGCATCGTCACGCCTTGAAGATATGACGGCGGATGGCGGCCGCGTTACCGAAGATCCGGATGCCCAGCACCACCACCACGGCGGTGGACAGCTGCGCACCGACTCCGAGTTGGTCACCGAGGAAGACGATGAAGGCGGCGACCAGCACGTTGGCCACGAAGGAGATCACGAACACCTTGGCGTCGAAGATGTGATCCAGCCGGGCCCGCAGCCCGCCGAAAACCGCGTCCAACGCGGCGATGACGGCGATCGGAAGGTACGGCGCGAGCCAGTCGGGAACGGTGGGGTGGACGAACAGCCCCACCACGACGCCAACCACCAGGGCCAGTACGGCATACACGCAGCAATCTCCTTCGGTCGGGCTTCGTGGTCAGGACCGGACACTCGTCCAGGGTCTGCCAGGCCCAGATGGCGCCTCGCTGCGTTGCACTCGTCGCCGATACAACAGTCGCCGATAAACAACGGTATCCGCTCCACTGCGCACACGGTCGCCTACGCCATCCTCACCCATCTGGATCCCGGCAACCCCCGAACAACATCCGATCCTGACCACTTGGGGAAGGGCTTCCGTCACGGCGTTGACGTCGCGGTCGCGGTCGCGGTCGCCGAGGGAGCCGCACTGGTTGAACCACTGGCTGCCGGCGGCGACCCGGCCGGGTCCGTCGGCGGGGCCGCGGTCGTCGGCGGGGCCGCGGTCGTCGGTGCCGCCGCATCCGAGGATCCCGACCCGGCCGTACCCGAGGATCCCGACCCGGCCGTACCCGGCCCCTGCGCGTACCGCAACTCGGGACCGGAACCGGCCGGCAGCACCATGTCCTGCGCAGCGGTGACGTCGAACTGGATGTCGTACAACTGGGCGAACGAGGAGAACCGGCCGAACCCGGCGGAACCGACCGTGCGGACCTGCAGCGCCGACGGATCACCGATGGCCTCGATGGTGATCGGCCAGAATACTGGCCGGTTGTCGACCAGGATGGACCCGCCGGCCTGCCGGATCGAGCTGGTCGGCCGCAACCGGACACCCCCGACCGTGATCGCCTCCGCGCCTCCGGCCCACAGGTCATTGACCAGCAGCTGGATGTCGCGATCCTGGATGACGCCCACCCCAGAGGGGTCGCTGGAGTCTCCCTGGTCGATGACGATCCGCAGCCCGGGTCCACGGACGGCGGTCGACCCACTGGCACGTTCCAATTCGGCCACTGTCTGCAACGGACCGGCGGCGCCCAGGTCGGCCTGCGTGGACCGCAGGTCATCGGCCAGAGCGGACGCCGACGCGGCGAGCTCGGATTGGTGGGTCTGCGCCCGGTCGATGTCCTCGAGCAGGGCCGACCGGGCCTTTTCGGCGCGCGGTTCGTTGAACACGGTGGCGCCGGCGGCGGTACCGAACAGCAAACCGGCGACCAGCAGACCGCCCACGCCGGCGATCACCTGCGAGGTCCGGGACGGGCGGCGACTCTGCGGATCGGCCGCCCGGCGCGCGGCCGCTTCGGCATAGCCGGGGTCGAGGGAGTCGCGCCCGAGTGACTCCAACAGCGGGGGCACGTAGGTACGGATCCCGGCGGGACCGGTCGCACGCCGCCCGGCAGCCGAGAACGCCGCCGGCGAACCCGGGTCACCGCTGCTCTCACCGCGGGCCGGCTCCTGCGGGTCAGTCACCGGACGGGCTCCGCGCTGTCGGGCGGCGATCGCGCGGGACCACCGGCGCGTGCCGGCTGATCCAGACAATCTGACCCGCGTAGATGCCGCCGGCCCAGAGGTAGAGCAGCAGACCCCAGGTGATGAACGCGTAGCTGATCGGCAGCGCGATCTGCGCGATCAAGTAGTCGCCCTGCGCCAGCAGCAGCATCGGCAGGCCGTACAGCAGACAGAAGGTCGCGGCCTTGCCGAGATAGTGCACGGGCAATGCTTGGTAGCCGTACCGGTGAAGCAGCGGCAGCGTTGCCGCCAGCAGCACGTCACGGCCGATGATCAGCGCCGCGACCCACCAGGGGATGAACCCGCGCAGGACGAAACCGACGAGGGCGGCCAGGATGTACAGCCGGTCTGCAGCAGGGTCGAGCAGTTCGCCGAGACGGCTGTACTGGTCGAGCAGTCGCGCCAGTTTCCCGTCGGCCCAGTCGGTGATCGCGCTGACCGCGAGCACGACCAGTGCCCAGATGTCGTCCTGCGGTCCGAGCAGCAGCCAGAGGAACAACGGCACGCCGGCCAGCCTCAGCATCGACAGCAGGTTCGGCACGGTCCAGATGCGATCCGACGGCTGCGGGCGGGCGGGCCGCCCGTCACTCGCGGCAGCCTCGCCCGTCGCGGCCGACTCGCCCGTCGCGGCCGCCGCCGATGAGGACTGGGCCGCAGGCTGTGCCGGCAGGCTGGACAGGGGCGTCGGCGAGGGACTGGACATGCGCCCGGACGACGGACTTGGCGAAGCGGTCTTGTCGGGCGGCTGGGAGGGTTCGGACACCGTTCCTCCTCGCCCCGCCTGCGGTCTGGTGCGCGCGCCGTCGCGGGCGCCCGCCGACGCGGGCCCATCATCCCCCACCCGAGTGTCAGCGCGGAGTCTAGTTCAGGTCCGGCCGATGCCCGACGCACCCCGAGGCCCAACGCACCCGAGGCCATGGGCACCCTGAGGCCCCACGCACCCGAGGCCATGGGCACGCCGCGGCCGCGCGCCATCGCACCGCCTGCCCACGGCCGGCACGCGCCGCCGGCCGTGGGCAGGCTGCCGTCAGGTGATCAGCCGGAGCAGGGTGTACGCGGTAATGGTCGCGGCATCCACGATCCGGCCGTCCATGATCATCGCGCGGAACTCGGCCTCGTCGACCACGGCGTGCACCATGTCCGCCTCGCTGGCCTCGCGGCTGTGCTCGCCGGAGGACAGGTCGGTGGCATGGAAGACGTCGAAGCCCTGGGAACAGAACCCCGGTGCCTCGTTCAGGTGCGCCAGGAAGCGCCAGTTCGCCGCCGAGATGCCGGTCTCCTCGACCAGTTCCTGCCTGGCCAGCTCGAGCGGACTGCCGGATTTCCCCGGTGGCCAGGTGCCCATCGGGAATTCCCAGGCCCGCCGGCCGATCGGGTAACGGAACTGCTCGACGAGATGGAAGGCGCCGTCGGCCTCGGCGATGACGATGGAGAAGTCGTCCTTGTCGACGACGCCGTAGGTGCCCACCGACCCGTCCGGCCTGGTGAAGGTGTCCTCGCGGACCGACATCCAGTTGTTCCGGTAGACGGTGGTGGTGGTCAGTTGACCCGGCGGCCGGTCGGCTGCATCCGTTGCCATCCGCCGAGTATCCGACCCCCACCGCCCGTTCGTCGGGCGGCGCCACTTCGTCACCCGCCGGTCGCCCCCTACGCTGACCCAGACATGACCGCCGCTCCCGCCCCGGCGCCGATGGCCCACGTCGGCGGCCTGCTGGCCACCGATCTGATCGAGATCGCCGACCTGACAAGCGATCCCGGTGTACTGGACCGCGGTGGGTGGTGGGCGGTGCTGGCCACCTTCGAGGGTGTGGTGACAGGCTACCGGTTCGCCTCGGTCGCCCCGTCGGCCCTGCCTCCGGGCACCGGCGGGTGGCGTGGACCCGCCGGTGGGAGCTGGCGGAGCTCGCTGGACCGGGATGGCTACCTGCGCGGCGTGGGCCGGATCCGCGAGCACATCGAAGCCGGCGACGTCTACCAGGTGAACCTCTGCCGGCTACTGAGCGCGCCGCTCGGGGCGGCAGCCGACCCCTGGACTCTCGCCCACCGATTGGCCGCGGGCAACCCGGCGCCGTACCAGGGTGTGCTCGACGTCGGTGACGAGTGGGTCGTCACCGCCTCCCCCGAACTGTTCCTGAGCCGCGATCGTGACGTGCTCGCCTCCTCCCCCATCAAGGGCACCACCCGGCCGTCAGAACCGTTCGCGGACAAGGATTTTCCCGAGAACATCATGATCACCGATCTGGTTCGCAACGATCTCGGGCGGATCGGCCGGCCCGGCTCGGTGGTGGTCACCCGACTGCTGGACCGGGAGGAGCATCCGGGCCTGGCGCACCTGGTGTCCACAGTGCAGGCACGACTCAACGACGGGGTGGGCTGGGCCGAGATCCTGGCCGCCACCTTCCCGCCCGGATCGGTCACCGGCGCACCGAAGATCCGCGCCCAGCAAGTGATCTCGGAGCTCGAGCCGGTACCGCGCGGGCCGTACTGCGGGGCGATCGGCTTCGTCGACGCCGACGCCCGCACGGCCAGACTGGCAGTCGGCATCCGCACGTTCTTCACCTCGCGCAGCCAGGACGGTCAGCGGTTGCTGAACTTCGGCACGGGCGCCGGCATCACCTACTCCTCCGACCCACAGGCGGAGTGGGAGGAAACCGAACTCAAGGCCGCGCGGCTGATCTCGCTCGCCGGCAGCTGACCGCACCTCGCCCCGCGCGCCCCCGATCAGCGCGGATCAACTTCGCCG
>DASQFG010000333.1:0-2418 GCA_035633315.1 Nakamurella sp.
GCATGAGAGCCCGCGTGCTGGTGGTCGACGACGACCCTGCCCTGGCAGAGATGCTGACCATCGTGTTGCGCGGGGAGGGGTTCGAGCCTGCGGTCGTCCGTGACGGATCGCGGGCGCTGGACGTGTTCCGTGAGGTCCATCCCGACCTGGTTCTGCTCGATCTGATGCTGCCCGGGATGTCCGGCCTCGATGTCTGCAAGCAGATCCGCGCCGAATCCGGCATCCCGATCATCATGCTGACCGCGAAGACGGACACCGTCGACGTCGTGCTCGGGCTGGAGTCGGGCGCTGACGACTACGTCATGAAGCCGTTCAAACCCAAGGAACTCACCGCCCGAATCCGGGCAAGGCTGCGGCGCGCGGACGTCGGCACCGCCGAGCGGCTCCGGGTCGCGGACGTGGAGATCGACGTACCGGGACATCAGGTGACGCGCGGCGGCGAGCCGATCTCGCTGACGCCGCTGGAGTTCGACCTGCTCGTCGCGCTGGCCCGCAAACCCCGTCAGGTCTTCACCCGCGAGGTGCTGCTCGAGCAGGTGTGGGGCTACCGGCACGCCGCCGACACCCGGTTGGTGAACGTGCACGTGCAGCGGTTGCGCTCGAAGATCGAACAGGATCCGGAGCATCCGGAGGTTGTCGTCACGGTGCGCGGGGTCGGATACCGGGCCGGCGTGTCGTGACCCAGCGGCCGCCGCCGGCGGCCGGTTCTCGCTCCACCCCGACGACCGGCCCCGAGCGCCACACGTCCGACCCGGCGCCGCACACGTGGCGCACCCGGTGGCACGAGCTGTGGCTCCGCGCCAGGGCCCGGTGGTCGTTCCTGAGCCGCTCGCTGCTGTTTCGGGTGGTCGTGCTGACGCTGACCCTGTCGACCCTGGTCATGCTCGTGCTCGGCCTCATCCTGCAGCAGCAGATCACCACCGGGCTGCTGCAGTCCAAGATCGACGCGGCCACCGCGGAGATCGACAGCGCCCGGGTGACGGTCGAGAACAGTCTGTCCGGCGCCGATTCCGACCCGACGTCGCTGCGTGAACAGCTCCGGCTGGCGCTGACCGAGATCGGCAGGGCGGACGGCTCGTCGGGGGCGCAGGGCTCCGCCGCGGGGGTGTTCGACCCGATCATCGTGCCCAGCCGGATCGGCTCCGACAGCGCGGACCTGTCGGTCGACCAGCCACTCGGTGACGTCCCCGCCGAGCTCCGCGCCCGGATCGGGCAGGGTCAGATGTCCTACCAATACACGACCATCCATCGTGACGGGGAGAACCTGCCCGCGCTGGTGGTGGGCAGCCCGGCCCGCACGGCCACCGACTCCTTCGAGGTCTACCTGATCTTCCCGCTGGCCGGCGAGCAGGCCACCGTGCAGGTCGTGCAGCGCACCCTGCTGTTGGGCGGGGTGGCGTTGGTGCTGGCGTTGACGCTGATCTCCGCCCTGGTCGCGGCGCAGGTCGTGCGGCCGGTGCGCCGGGCGGCGGGCAGCGCGCGCAAGTTGGCGGCCGGCGATCTGGCCGAGCGGATGCCCGTCACCGGCCCGATCGAGCTGGCCACGCTGGCCACCTCGTTCAATGCCATGGCGGAGGCCATCCGGGTGCAGATCCGTCAGCTGGAGGAGTTCGGCAAGCTGCAGCGCCGGTTCACCTCCGACGTCTCACACGAGCTGCGCACCCCGTTGACCACGGTGCGGATGGCCGCCGACGTGCTGCACGCGGGCCGCGAAGAGTTCCCCGTCCACCTGTCCAGGGCCACCGAGCTGCTGGTCGACGAGCTGGACCGGTTCGAGATCCTGCTCGGCGATCTGCTGGAGATCAGCCGGCACGACGCCGGGATGGCCGAGCTGAGCGCCGAACCCATCGACATCCGCTCGAGCATCACCACCTGCGTCGCGGCCGCCGGGCCGCTGGCCGAACAGTCCGGGGTGCCGTTCATCACCACGCTGCCGGACGTCCCGGTGATCGCCGAGATCGACTCGAGGCGGGTCGACCGGATCCTGCGGAACCTGATCAACAACGCCATCGACCACGCGGAGGGACACGCGGTGGAGATCGAGCTCGCCGCCGACGCGGACGTGCTGGCGATCACCGTCACCGATCACGGATTGGGTCTGCGGCCAGGTGAGGCAGGGCTGGTCTTCAACCGTTTCTGGCGGGCCGACCCGTCCCGGCAACGGCAGACCGGGGGAACCGGACTCGGGTTGGCGATCTCGTTGGAGGACGCCCGGCTGCACGGCGGATGGCTGCAGGCATCCGGATCGCCGGGCCACGGATCACGCTTCCGACTCACCCTGCCGCGCCGTCGCGGTGGGCTGATCGCCGGCTCCCCGCTGCCGCTGCGCACCGGTGCCGACGCCCTGGAAACGGGCCCGATGCCCACACTCGACCATGCCGGTCACGTGGTCGTCCCTGCGCGCGCCGACTGGCTCGA
>DASQFG010000334.1:0-4190 GCA_035633315.1 Nakamurella sp.
GTTGCCGGCATCATCGCCGGCACGTTCTATGCCGTGCTCACGTTCGTCTCCGAAGCGGTGCTCTTCGATACCATCTTGTCGCTGGGCCTGATGATCTGCTTCTACTACGGGCTGACCGCGATCGGCTGCGTGTGGTACTTCCGCAAGGAGCTGTTCACCAGCTTCCCCAACATCATCTTCAAGTTCCTGTTCCCGCTGCTCGGCGGGCTGGGGCTGTGGTTCGTCTTCTTCGTGACGATCCGGGACAGCGCCGACCCCGAGTACTCCGGGTCTTCCATCTTCGGAGTGGGCACCGTGCTGGTGCTCGGCCTCGGGTTGATCTTGCTGGGCGTGGTGGTCATGTTGATCATGCGCGCCAGGCAGCCCGCGTTCTTCCGCGGCGAGACCCTGAACCGGGGCACCCCGTCGCTGATCATTCCGGAGTAACTAGCCTGTGCCGGTGCCGAACCCTGTCCGCCTGTCCGAGCTGACCACGCTGAGACTGGGCGGTCCGGCACCGGACCTGGTCACAGTGACCAACGCGGATGAGATTGCCGACGTTGTCGGCGCCGCCGATCGCGCAGGCTCCGGTGTACTGGTGCTGGGCGGCGGGTCGAACCTGGTCGTCGCGGACCGTGGCATCGACACGCCCGTGGTCAGGATCGGGGTACGGGGCATCCGGGTCGACGTGGGCGTCACCAAGAGCGCCGATGGAAGTTCCGAGGTCACCATCGGCGCCGGGGAGAACTGGGACGAGGTCGTCGCGGAACTGACCGGGAAGGGCTTCGTCGAGTTCGCGCCGCTGTCCGGCATCCCCGGCTCTGCCGGTGCGACCCCCATCCAGAACGTCGGGGCGTACGGCAGCGAGATCGCCGAGGTGCTGACCGGGGTCACCGTGTACGACCGGGCCGCGGGTCTCGTCCGGGACATGCCGGCCACCGAACTCGGCCTTGGCTACCGGCATTCGGTGCTGCGCGGTACCGACCGGGCGGTGGTCAGCGCGATCACCGTTCGGCTGCACCGCGGCGACGTCCGGGTCCGGTACGCCGAACTGGCCCGCACGCTCGGCGTGCAGATCGGCGCCGCGGTTCCGCCGGCCCAGGTTCGGGCCGCGGTGCTGGAGCTGCGCCGGAAGAAGGGCATGGTGCTGGACCCGGACGACCCGGACACTTACAGCGTCGGCTCGTTCTTCACCAATCCCATCGTCGGGAAGGACCAGGCCCGGGTTGTCGACGAGGCGATCAAGGCCAGGTTCGGTCCTGCTGTCAGTTATCCGGCGTACCCGGTGACCGGTCCGGACGGTCAGGCCGATCCTGCCGGTCGGGTGAAGCTGTCCGCCGCGTGGCTCATCGAGGGGGCAGGCTTCAGCAAGGGCTTCGCCGGCCCGGGCGGACGGGTCGCGCTGTCCACCAAGCACACCCTCGCATTGACCAATCGCGGCGGCAGCACCGCCGACCTGATCGCGCTCGCGCGGCAGATCAGGGACGGCGTCCGGGATGCCTTCACCATCTCGCTGCAGCCCGAGCCGATGCTGATCGGGGTCAGCCTGGACGACTGACGGGCGCTTCGACGAGGTCTCAGGTTGGCCGCGAACGGCGTTGGGGTCACGTGAACCTCACGGTTGCGGCTTACGGTGGAGGGCCAGGAGACGGTCCAGGTCGGAAACGTCCAGCCCGGGATCGCCGGCTCCGATCGTCCAGGTCAGAAGGGACCAGTCAGATGCGAGACCGGGCAGTGAGACGGGGTCGCCGAATCGGCGTGGTGCTGGCGATGATCATGTCGGTGGCGCTGGCCGCCTCCGCGTGCGCGAGTTCGGACGACGTCGTCGTCACGGTGACCTCGGTTGTCGGCCCGACCGTGACCGCGCCCGGGCTGTCCGGGGCGTCGAGCGCGGCGACCGCGAGCAGCGAGAACCTGGCCTCGAAGGTGCGGGTGAGCGTCAAGCCGAAGTTCGGCAGCACCGATGTCGCTCCGGCGGACCCGATCACGCTCACAGTGTTCTCGGCCAAGATCAAGGACCTGACGGTCACCGGCGACGACGGCTCCGTAGTAGCCGGGACCATTTCGCCGGACCAGGCGACCTGGACGCTCGGCCAGCGGCTGGCCTACAACACCACATACGCGTTCGCCGGCACCGCGATCGCCAACGACGACGGCTCGGAGAACCCGATCTCCGGCACCATGGCCACCGTCAAACCCGCCGACACCGTCCGCGCCTCGTTCCAGATCCCCAGCGGCACCACGGTCGGGGTGGCCGCACCGGTCATCATCACTTTCGCCGAGGCGATCGGGGACAAGGCCGCTGCGCAGAAGACCTTCAAGCTGACCACCGACAAGGGCGACATCCAGGGCTCCTGGGGTTGGCTGCAGGACGAAGATACCCAAGGCACCGGCGTCAAGCAGTCGATCGTGCACTTCCGCCCGGCCGTGTACTGGCCCGGCTACACGAACGTGCACGTCGAGGCGAATCTGATGGGGGTGAACTACGGCGACGGGAAGTGGGGCAGGGAGGACATCACGACGGACTTCGCCATCGGTCGCGACCAGCGGGTGCAGGCCGACGTGACGACATTCCGCATGGTGGTCTTCGTCGACGGCACGATCGTCAAGAACTACCCGGTCTCTTACGGCAAGGATTCGGAGCCCGGCAAGGCCACGGTCAGCGGCGTGCATGTGGTCAACGAGAAGTTCCTGACCTACTCGATGTGCAACCCGCAGTTCGACTACTGCAACGTCGAGGAGAGGTTCGCCGTCCGGATCAACAACAACGGTGAGTTCATTCACGAGAATCCGCTGACCACCGCGTTTTTGGGGAAGGCGAACGTCTCGCACGGCTGCGTCAACATGGGCGTCGGCGATGCCGAGGAGTACTACAACTCCGCGATCTACGGGGACCCGGTGGACGTCACCAACACCGGTGTGCCGATGACGGAGAAGGATGCCATCTACGACTGGATCTATTCGTTCGCCGACTGGCAGAAGCTCAGCGCTCTGTAAGCAGGGGAGTCGTGAGGACGGGTAACACCTGACCCGCAGGTAGCGTTGCTCCGGTCATGGATATGAACGTCGGGAACGGACACGCCCCGGCAGCCCGCTCGGGCCCAGCGTCGACGCCTGCCGTGTCGATCCCGGCTGTCTCGAACCCGCACGGCATCTCCCGGGTGGCGGCGATCTCCCTGCACACGTCGCCGCTGGCCCAGCCTGGCACCGGCGACGCCGGCGGCATGAACGTCTACGTCGACCAGACCTCCCGGCGGCTGGCCGCCCGTGGGGTCATGGTGGAGATCTTCACCAGGGCCACCTCCTCCGATCAGCCGCCGGTCACCGAGGTGGTGCCGGGGGTGCTGGTCCGGCACATCGTCGCCGGGCCATTCGAGGGGCTGGACAAGGAAGAACTCCCCGGCCAGCTGTGTTCGTTCGCGGCGGGGGTGCTGCGGGCCGAGGCACGCCGCGATCCCGGGCACTACGACATCGTGCACTCCCATTACTGGCTGTCCGGGCAGGTTGGCTACCTGGCCAAGGACCGCTGGGGGGTGCCGATGGTGCACTCCGCGCACACCCTGGCCAAGGTCAAGAACGCCGCCATGGCGCGGGACGACCAGCCGGAGCCGCGCGGCCGGCTGATCGGCGAGGAACAGGTCGTCGCCGAGGCCGACCGGCTGGTGGCGAATACCGCCACCGAAGCCGGACAACTGGTCGAGCTGTACGGGGCGGATCCCGGCAAGATCGACGTCGTGCCGCCGGGGGTCGACACCGATGTGTTCTCCCCTGGGCCGGCGGGCGCCGATGTGGCCGCGCGGCAGGCGCTGGGTCTGCACCCGGATGAGCTGGTGATCGTCTTCGCCGGCCGGATCCAACCGCTGAAGGGGCCGGACGTACTGATCTCGGCGGTGCGGCAGCTGGCCCGAGCCCATCCGGACCGGCACTGGCGGGTGGTGATCGTGGGCGGAGTCTCGGGTACGGGGCGGCAGGACGAGCACCGGCTGGCCGACCTGGCCGAGGGGCTCGGCGTCGACGCCCTTGTCGACTTCCTACCGCCGGTGCCGGCGGCCGAACTTGCGCAGATCTACCGGGCGGCAGACGTCGTCGCGGTGCCCAGCTACAACGAGTCGTTCGGGCTGGTCGCCCTGGAGGCACAGGCCTCGGGCACGCCGGTGGTCGCCGCCGCGGTCGGCGGGTTGACCGTCGCGGTCGCCGACGGGGTCAGCGGG
>DASQFG010000335.1:0-3694 GCA_035633315.1 Nakamurella sp.
GCTGGGTCAGAAGTCGATCTCCCCGGCGATGAACTTCTCCACGTTGTCGCGGGCTTCGTCGTCGGGGTACTGCACCGGCGGGGACTTCATGAAGTACGACGACGCCGACAGCACGGGCCCGCCGATGCCGCGGTCCTTGGCGATCTTGGCGGCGCGCACCGCGTCGATGATGACGCCGGCCGAGTTCGGCGAATCCCACACCTCGAGCTTGTACTCCAGGCTCAGCGGGACGTCGCCGAAGGCGCGGCCCTCGAGCCGGACGTAGGCCCACTTGCGGTCGTCCAGCCAGGCCACGTAGTCGCTCGGGCCGATGTGCACGTTGCGGGCGCCCATGTCGCGGTCCACCTGCGACGTCACGGCCTGGGTCTTGGAGATCTTCTTGGACTCGAGGCGATCCCGCTCGAGCATGTTCATGAAGTCCATGTTGCCGCCGACGTTCAGCTGCATGGTCCGGTCCAGCACCACGCCGCGGTCCTCGAACAGCTTGGCCAGCACCCGGTGCGTGATGGTGGCGCCGACCTGCGACTTGATGTCGTCACCGACGATGGGAAGCCCTGCGGCGCTGAACTTCTCGGCCCACTCCGGGGTGCCGGCGATGAACACCGGCAGGGCGTTGACGAACGCGCACCCGGCGTCGATGGCGCACTGCGCGTAGAACTCCGCGGCGTCTTGGGACCCGACGGGCAGGTAGCAGACCACCACGTCGGCGCGAGCAGCGCGCAGGGTGGCGACGACGTCGACCGGCTCGGCCGGCGACTCGGTGATCGTCTGCTGGTAGTACTTGCCCAGGCCGTCCAGCGTGACGCCGCGCTGCACGGTGATGCCGGTCGGCGGCACGTCGGCGAACTTGATGGTGTTGTTCTCGCTGGCGCCGATCGCATCCGACAGGTCGAAGCCGACTTTCTTGGCGTCCACGTCGAACGCGGCGACGACCTGCAGGTCCGAGACGTGGTAGTCGCCGAATTGCACGTGCATCAGGCCGGGGACCCGGGTGCCGGGTACGGCGTCCTTGTAGTACTCGACGCCCTGGATGAGCGACGACGCGCAGTTCCCGACGCCGACGATCGCGACGCGGATGGGGTGGGTACCGATACCCATGTTCTTCCTCCTGGAGGTGCTGGTCTGCCGGTCGGTTCGGGTGGGACAGGTCTCTTGGTGTGAGAGTGGGGACAGTGATGGACGTGCGGGTGGTTCAGGGTGCTGGGTCGGGCGGACGGGGCCGCGACCGTCGTGCGGGTCGCGGTGGATCGTCGGGCGGCGACGGTCCGGGACCGCCGGCCGGCTTCTCTCGTGATGTGCGTTCCTGGTCGATCAACTCGTTCAGCCAGCGCACCTCGCGGTCGGAGGCTTCCAGACCGAGTTGGTGCAGTTCGGCGGTGTACTGGTCCAGTCGTTCGGCGGCGCGGGTGACCGCCGAGCGCAGGCCTTCCCGACGTTCCTCCACCCGGCGCCGGCGGCCCTCGAGAATGCGCATCCGCGCGTCGGAGTTGGTGCGGGAGAAGAACGCCAGGTGCACGCCGAACCCGTCGTCGGACCAGGACTGCGGACCTGCGTCGCGCAGCAGGTCGGCAAGCCGCTCCTTGCCCTCGGCGGTGATCCGGTAGACGACCCGCGACCGCCGGGACGACAGCGGAACCGCGTCGACGTCCACCACGGGCCCCTCGGTGGCGATGAACCCGTCCGATTGCAGGCGCCGCAGTGTGGGGTAGAGCGAGCCGAAGCTGAAGGCGCGGAACGAGCCGAGGGTCGAATTGAGGCGTTTGCGCAGTTCGTAGCCGTGCATGGCCGACTCCGCGAGCAACCCGAGCACCGCCAGTTCGAAAACGGTGGAGGTCTCCTTGCCCACGGTGTCAGCTCCCGGAAGTGTCATAGCGAGTGTCGGCCGCTGCTGCGGATCGATCACGTGCAACGATCGTCTCGTTACACCGTATCAATATATCGCGCCGATACATCGCGCGACATGCGCGGCCCGGAAGGTGCTCGCCGCGTAGTGCGGTGCTCACGCTGCCCGAGCCGAGCTCGTGGTGCCCGATCGTTGCCCGTGCTGCAGCAGCGGGTCGGCTCCTGCTGCGTGAGCATCGTGTGGGGCGCGGCGCTGGTGGGCGCGGACCGGGCGAGGCGGGGCGCGGCGCGGTGCTGGGGCGCGGGGCGGGCATCGGGGCCGGCGGCGGCGGCGCCTGCCAATGGCGAGGGCCCTGGGACCCGCGCGCCGACGACCGTTAGGGTGCAGAAACAACGCAGACACGCCCGGTACCGTGACGGCCTCGGGGATCCTCGCGCCCGGGGGTTCCGAGCTGACACGAGAAACCCTGCGGGCCAAGGACTACCCGCGACGCGGGCGACCGATCAAAGGGAACTGCAGGCAGCTCGACCGGAGGGAGCGGGTGATGCCGGAACTCCCCGGGCGCTTGGGCTCGGTCGAGATGGATCGCGAATTGCCGCCTCGGGAGAACCTCGGGCTGATCTTCGACGAACTCGACTACCAGATGGCCACACAGGCGTACCTGTGGGCGTTGCCCCTGGTGTCCTACGCCCAGGCAGCTTGAGTGGCAGCTTGTTCACCGGGACTACCTGACCGGCGCACTGGAGCTCCGCGAGGGCGACAAGCCGCCGGCCATCGGGGATCTCGGCGCGGGCATGGCCAGCGCGCTCACCGTCGAGCAACTCTTCGACACCATCGCCATCCGGATCGACGGTCCGCGGGCGGCCGCCGAATCGCTCGTCATCGAGTGCCACTTCACCGACAGCGGCAGCACGCTGCGGCTCACCCTGTCCAACGGTGCACTGATCCAGACCGAGAACCCGCGCACCGCGGCCACTCCCGACCTCACGCTCAGGCTGACGAAGGCCCAACTGCTCGGCCTGCTGGGCGGGCACGGACTCACGGGAATCGAGCACACCGGCGACCCCGCGGTACTTGGCCGGCTGCTCGCTGGACACCCCGAACGCCGCTTTCTCCATCGTCACACCCTGACAATCCAGAAGCCCGGAACGGGATCGAGCATGGAGGAGCAGCGATGAACGACGTGATCGGCGACATCCTGCCGCTGGCGTTGGGCGTGGCGATCTCGCCGATCCCGATCATCGCCGCGATCCTCATGTTGTTCTCGTCGCGGGCCACCGGCACCAGCCTGGGCATGCTGGTCGGCTGGATCCTGGGCATCGTGGTGGTGACGACGATCTTCACCGCGGTCTCCGGATCGTTGCAGGCCGGCGGGGATCCGTCCGCCGCGAGGTCCTGGACGAAGATCGTCCTCGGCGGGCTGCTGCTGTCGGTCGGCGCCCGGAACTGGCGGGCTCGTGGCGGTGTGCACGAGACGCCGAAATGGATGGCGGCGATCGACAGCTTCACTCCGGCCAAGGCGCTGGGTTTGGGGTTTCTGCTGGCCGCGGTCAACCCGAAGAACCTGCTGCTGGGGATCGCCGCCGGGGTGGCCATCGGCGGCGCCGGGATCAGCGTCGGTCAGGAAGCGGTGGCGATCGCCGTCTTCACCGTCATCGCCGCCTCGACCGTGGCAGTGCCGGTGGTCGCCTACCTGCTCGCCGCGGACAGGATGCGGGGACCGTTGGACCGGCTCAAGGCCTGGCTGCAGCAGAACAACGCGACGGTGATGGCGGTGCTCGTGCTGGTGATCGGCGTTGTGCTCATCGGCAAGGGAATCAGTGGATTGTGACCGTTCCACCCGCACCGCCA
>DASQFG010000336.1:0-7021 GCA_035633315.1 Nakamurella sp.
AATTGTCCCGGACGAGCTTGCCCAGGGTCCGGCTGATCCGCTCTGCCTTGTCATAGTTGATGTCCCCCGCCCGCCAGGCATCCCACGCGTCCGGCGTGTCCGCACGCAACCGGCGGCCGATCACCATTGTATTCTGCACGGAGTGTTTTGATTCCCGGAGGGCCATGCTGATTTCGGTGCCCGCGAATTCACCGGCCTTGTACCGGGCGTCCACCCCCGCTGCCTCGCGGTCGGCGATGATCTGCCGATCACACGCGGAACGCGTCTCGGCGAACTCCAAAATCAACCCCGCGCACCGCGCCTGAGCCTTCGCCAACTCCTTGTGGCCAACCACCAACTCGTCGATCAACTCAGCCGCTCGAGTGGCCGGGTTGATCGTCCGGGCCGTGGATCCCTCCATGACAAAGACGCTACATCAGGGGTCTGACAGTCCTGCTCTGAGCGAGAAGCCACTGTCGACAACCTGTCCCGAACTGGATCATGAGCATCGCGACCGCGCCTCGGCGCATCAAACGTCCCCGTCCGAGTCACCAAGATGACCGCGGCCCGGGCCGTCAGGGCGCCGCCGTCAAGTCGGTCACGATTGCGCCTCGGGATGCTCGTTGCCTCCTGCATCGGAAAGAGAGCTGAATCCAGGAAAGAAATCCCAGGCAGGTATAAACGAACTTCCGGTCTGGTCAATCAGTCCCGCTGAGCATCAATGAAAGGTGACCCGCCCACGCCGCTCCAACCGATTGATCGTGGCCAACGGTGAGGTGTTCATGTCGGCGGGGCTCACTCCGCGCTCCGATCCCGATTCCGTTACAGTTGCTTGTAACGGAATCGGAGAGGCATGCGCCCCGATCCCGCCCCCGTCAAGGCAGGGAGCCGGACGAGCGCCGGTCCCTGTCCGAGCACCTGATGGGCCAGCGTCACACCCGTCGCTGGTGCGCGCATGGTTCAGCGCTGGACCGGGCTCCACCCGGGCAGTATCCACCGCCGGCCCGGGTGCGCCGGGAATCCTTGTGCGGCCAGCGATCTCGGCCGATCAGTTGGGCGGGCTGACCTCGTAGGTGCCCTGGTCGTCCTTCACCGTGACCGTCACGCTGCGGTCGGCACCCGACACCTTCAAAGTGCACTGGAACGATGTCCCGGCCTTGACCTGTTCACCGGACGGGCAGCTCACATTGCTGACCCCGCTCAGGCCGTAGCCGGTCGGCGGCGCACCGGTCAGCACATTGGTGACGCCCTGACTGACCTGCCGCTCGTCGAACACCTTCTTGTTCAGGAGTCCGGGCCAGACGAACAGGGCGACGGCGGCGAGCGCGAGAATGACCACGGCGGCGACGATCCCGATGATCAGGCCCTGGTTCGACTTCTTGGCCGGCGCGGTCTGGGAGGCGGCCGCGGCCGCTCCCCCGTACGCGCCCGGCTGGGTGTAGCCGCCCTGCTCGTAGCCCGCCGGCTGCCCGTAGGCCGATCCCTGGCCGTAGGGCTGACCATAGGCGGGCTGCTGACCGTAGCCGCCCTGTTGGCCGTAGTCCTGCGGCTGCTGACCGTAGGACGGCTGTTGGCCGTATCCGGGCTGCTGGCCGTAGTCCTGGGGCTGCGGGTACCCCTGACCGTAGTCTTGCGGCTGGCCGTAGCCCGGCTGTTGACCATAAGCGGGTTGCTGGCCGTAGCCGGGCTGACCGTAAGCGGGCTGCTGACCGTAGCCCGGTTGCTGCCCGTAGGAGGGATCGCCCTGCTGGCCGTACTGGGGCTGGCCGTAGCCGCCTTGCTGGCCACCCTGCTGGCCATAGCCCTGCTCCGCGGTGGTCGGCGGCGGCGAGTACGACGACTGACCGCCGGACGGGGTCTGCTGGTAGAACTCGGTCGCTCCGGGATCGCCGCCGGACGGCGATGGCGACGCGGACCCGCCGGGGCCTTGTTGGTCGGGGCCGGACGATGAGCCCGACGGTGAACTGGGAGGAAGGTGGTCCTGCGGACGGAAGACCGTCGTCGCCCCCGAATCGGCCTCGTCGGCGTCGGGTTCCGGAGCGGACCATGGGCGCGGATCCTGCCCATCGCCCGGCTGACCGCCCTGCCCGTGCGGCGTGCTCATCGCGTTCCTCCTTGACCACGCCGAATGCATCGGCGTCCTGAGGTGATCCAACCACGCCTTCGATGGACGGGCGCGGATCGCCGCGTCGCTCGATCGGGGCAATACCACCCGAATCACCAGGGGATGGCGGCGGCACGACCGGGAGTGCCGGGACTTCGGTGTTGATACGACGGTGTTGATACGACGGTGTTGATACGACGGTGTTGATACTTGGTCAGACGGAGCCCATCGCCACCACACCGCGGCGCAGCGCGGTGACCGCAGCGCCGGCGGTCTCGGCGACGACGCCGTCGGCCACCACGGCGACCTGGTCCAGCAGGTCCACCGCCTGCCGGCACCACCGGACGAAATCACCGGCCGTGACGTCGGTACCGCCGGCCACCGCCACGGTCATCGCGTCCGTCAGCGAGCCGCCCCTGGCCCAGGCCGACAGCGCGGCCGCAAAGCCCAGGTCTGGCTCACGGGTGGCCGGTAGCCCGAAAGCCCTTTCCTGGGAGGTGATCTCGGACCAGACCCGGACGGTCGCCGCCATCGCCTCGGCCGCCGCGGTGCTTCGCGCCTGGGCGGTGCGGCCCACCCCCGATGAGTCCCGGCGCGATTCGAAGACCAGCGCGGACACCACGGCGGCTAGTTCCGCATGGTCCAGTCCTTCCCACAGCCCCCGCCGCAGGCACTCGGACACCACCAGGTCGCTTTCCGACCAGATCCGGGACAGCGTCCGGCCGGCCGGTGTCAGGCTGTCCCCGACGACGTAGCCACGCTCGGAGAGCAGCTGCAGGATGCGGTCGAGATCCTGCCCGAGGGATCCGCGGGCCGTGGCCACCTTCTTGGCCAGCGCCTGGTTCTCCGCCGTCAGCCGTTGCCAGCGGCGTGCCCACTGCAGGTGTTCCCCCCGGTCGGAACAGCCGTGCACCGGGTGCGCGCGCACCGCCAGGCGCAGCACGGTGAGGTCGACGTCGTCCTCGGGGGCGCGCCGCGCGCCGCGGGCCGGCACCGAGATACCGGACGACGCCAGGGCGGACGCGACGTCCCTGCGCACCTTGGGCGAGCGGTGGTCGGTGAATTTGCCGAGCCTGATCCGGCCCAGCGCGGGCACCGGTCCATGGAAGTCGGCCGTCGTCAGCCGACCCGCCCAGCGCCCCGCGGTGACGACCAGCGGGCGGGCGGTTCCGTCGGTGGCCACGCCCGGTTCGAGCACGACCGCCAGCCCGGAGCGACGGCCGGTTTGGATCGCGATCACGTCGCCGCGTTTCAAAGCACCCAGGTCCCGGTCTGTTTCGCCGCGACGGCGGCTCGCCCCTGCCTTGGCCAGATCCTTCTCCGCTGCGGACAACCGGCCAAGGAGTTCGAGGTACTCGGGGACGTCGCCCAGGTGGCAGTGCATCGACGCGGCGTGCGACGTGATGGCCTCGGAGTTGCGGGCGACCTGGCGGGCCATCCCGACGACGGACCCGTCCGCCTGGTATTGCGCGAAGGACTGCTCCAGCAGTTTCCTGGCGGCGGACCGTCCGAGCCTGTCCACCAGGTTGACGGCCATGTTGTAGCTGGGCCGGAACGAGGACCGCAGTGGGTAGGTCCGGCGCGACGCCAGCCCACCGACGGCGTGCGGATCCATCCCCGGGGACCAGATGACGACGGCGTGACCCTCGATGTCGATGCCGCGCCGGCCGGCCCGCCCGGTCAGCTGGGTGTACTCCCCCGGCGTCAGGTCCGCGTGGCCCTCGCCGTTGTACTTGGTGAGCTTCTCCAGCACCACGGTCCTGGCCGGCATGTTGATGCCCAGCGCCAGCGTTTCGGTGGCGAAGACGGCCTTCACCAGCCCCGCCACGAACAGTTCCTCGACGGTTTCCTTGAACACCGGCAGCAGCCCGGCATGGTGCGCGGCCAGCCCGCGGTCCAGTGCCTCGCGCCACTCCCAGTATCCGAGCACGCCCAGATCTGTCTCGGCCAGTCCCGCGGTCCGCCTACCCACGATCCGGCGGATGTCCTCGCGTTCGCTCTCGGAGGTCAGCCGGAGCCCGGACCGCACGCACTGCGCCACCGCCGCATCACAGCCGGCACGGGAGAAGATGAAGGTGATGGCAGGGAGCAGGCCGGACCCGTCGAGTTTCTCGATGACATCCACCCGGGCCGGCGGACGCCAGCGCGGGCCGCCGTGGAAGCCATGCCCCGACCCGCTCCGGCGCCGATCCCGCGCCCCGTCCGACCCCGAGCCGAAACGGTCGGCCATTGCCTGCGCGTCAGTGACCGCCCGAGCCAACGCGGGGTCGATGCGCAGCCGAGACGTGATCGCCTGTCCGGTGCCGCCTTGGCCGGAGCCGTTCGTACCGTTGCCGTTCGCGCCCACCGGGGGTGGGTCGGTGGGTCCGTAGAACAGGTCGAACATCCGCCGGCCGACCAGCATGTGCTGCCACAGCGGCACCGGCCGGATCTCATCGACCACCACGGTGGTCTCGCCGCGCACCTCCTGCAGCCAGGCGCCGAATTCCTCGGCGTTGGACACGGTCGCCGAGAGCCCGACGAGTTGCACTTCCGCGGACAGGTGCAGGATCACTTCCTCCCATACGGCGCCGCGGAATTTGTCGGCCAGGTAATGGATCTCGTCCATCACCACCCCGGTGAGCCCGGTCAGGTCCGGCGAGGCGGCGTACAGCATGTTGCGCAGCACCTCGGTGGTCATCACCACCACCGGGGCGTGCGAGTTCACCGAGGTGTCGCCGGTGAGCAGGCCCACCCGCTCCGGCCCGTACTGCGCGACAAGATCGGTGTACTTCTGGTTCGACAGTGCCTTGATGGGGGTGGTGTAGAAGCATTTCCCGTCAGTGGTCAGCGCGCGGTGCACGGCGAACTCGCCGACGACGGTCTTCCCGGCGCCGGTGGGTGCGCACACCAGCACCCCGCGGCCCTCCTCGAGGGCGCGGCAGGCCTCGACCTGGAACGGGTCGAGGATGAACGGCCTGGTGGCGGCGAACTCCGCCAGTTCCGGGTGCTGCCGGGCGCTCATGGCCGCGGCGTACCGCTCGGCCGGGGACACGTCCGGTTCGGAGTTCCAGCCGTGTCTGCTCACCCCTCCAGCGTGACATACGACGCGTTGAGGGTGACGGCACGCAGGCTGGTGCGGCTATCTGTGGCTCGGGTGACCACCGGTCGGTGGCCAGCTGACCAGCGGCTTTCCGATCTCCCAGTGGTGGCCGAACGGGTCCTCGATCCGGCCCAGGCCGGCCGTCGTCGTTCGCCGCCCCGGACACCAGCCGTGCACCGGCCGACACCGCTCGCTCGGAGGGTGCTCGGGCCGGTCGGGGGCCGTCAGGCCGAACCGGATTCGGTGCGCCATTCGGCGCCGGTGTGCCGTTGATAGGCGCGGACCGCTGCGGAGATGGTGGGGTAGAAATGCTCGGGGTTGATGGTGCCGGTCAATTCGTAGCGTTCGACCCGGTCGCGGACACGCGACTTCATTTCAGCGAACACCAGGCTGACGCCCTTGGCGTTGAGTGTGATGTCGAGGTCCTCGAGCATGTCCGCGGCGGTGGTGTCGATGTCGGTGATGGGTTCGGCGGCGATGAGGATCCATTGCGGGCGGGGATCGGCGTCGGCCAGCGCCAGGACCGCGTCCCGGAAGGTGTTGGCGTTGGCGAAGAACAGTGGACCGTCGAATCGGAAGATCACCAGGCCGGGGAGGAGGTCAGCATGCGGGTAGACACGAGTGTCGTGATAACCGGCGAGGTCGGGAACCCGGCCCAACACCGCCTGGTAGGGCCGCCACGCCCTGCGGAAGACGTCAAGGATGGACAGCGCGACCGCAAGGCCTATTCCGGGTAGGACGCCCAGGAGGGCAACACCCAGGAAAGCGGTGGTCGCCAAGGCGAAATCGGACTTGCGTTGAAGCCACAGCCGTCGCATGCCGGCGATGTCGGCCAGCGACAGTGAAGCGGCAATGACCACCGCCGCGAGTGTGGGTTGCGGAAGGTTCCGTAGCAAACCCGGCGCGAACAGCAGCATGAGCGCGATGGCGGCCGCGCCGACCAACCCCGTCACCTGGGTTTTCGCGCCGTTCTGCGCCGCGACGGCGGTGCGGGATCCGCTGGTGCTGACCGGAAACCCCTGGAAGAACCCCGCCGCGATATTGGCGGCGCCGATGCCGATCATTTCCTTGTCGCCGTCGACCCGGTCGCCGCTGCGCGCGGCGAACGCCGACGCGGTCGAGATGGTGTCGGTCAGCGACACCAGTGCGATACCAAGGGCTCCCGCGAACAACAGCAGCAGATCTCCGAGCGGCACGACGGGAACGGTGAACGGCGGGAACCCCTCGGGCAGTGGCCCGACCACCTTGACCCCGCGGTCAACGAGGTCGAACAGATTCACCGCGAGGATCGCCAGCACCACGGCCACCAGTACCCCGGGAATCCGCGGCAGCAGCCGTTGAAAGGCGAGGATCAGCACGAGCGATCCGACCCCGATGGCCAATGCCGCGGACACCGTGTCTCCGTCGGCGACACCCTGGACAAACCCCACGAATTCGTCGATCAACCCGTCGGCGTCGATGGAGAATCCGAACAGTTTCGGGAGTTGCCCGATAACGATCGTCAACGCCAAACCGTTCATGTACCCGATCTGGGTGGGTTTGGACAGCAGATCGGCGACGAACCCGAGCTTGAACACCCCGGCGAGCACGGTGATCGCCCCCACCATGAGGGCCAGGATCGACGCGTAGGCCACTGCCTTCGCGGGATCACCGGCAACCCGGCCAGCTCCGCGTAAGCCATGCCCTGCGGCACCAGCAGGGCGGTGAGGATCAATCCGGCGGTCAGGTCCTTGCCGAACCATCCCGGCCGGTAGGACCGCAACACGCCGATGCCCGGAACAGCCCGCACGATGGATCGACCTGGGGACATTCGGGCTCCCTTGTCAGCGGTGCTGCGTCGGCGCGAACTGTAGTGC
>DASQFG010000337.1:0-6559 GCA_035633315.1 Nakamurella sp.
TGGCTGACCAGCCCGGCCGGCACCGTCCCCGACCTGCCCGGCATCGACACCGACGCGGCCCGCACGCTGCTGGCCCGGCTCCGCGATCCGGACGATCCGCCGCGGGCCCTGACCGATGACGAACTCACCGGGCTGCTGGACTGCTACGGGATCCCACTGGTGCGCTACCGCTCGATCGGCAGCGCGGCCGAGGCGGTGGCGGCGGCCCACGAGATCGGCTACCCGGTGGCCCTCAAGTCGTTCGACGACTCGTTGCGGCACCGGATGGACCGGGCCGGTGTGCGGCTCGGCCTGATCAACGCCGAGCAGGTGATGGCCGCCTACGACGACCTGTCCTCGATCGCCGGCCCGTTTCTGACCGTCCAGGCGATGGCGCCGCCCGACCGCGCCGACGTGTCCACCGTCTTCGCGATCACCGCCGACCCGTCCTTCGGGGTGCTGGTCTCGTTCGGAATCGGCGGGGTGGCGACCGAGTTGCTCGACGACCGGGCCTACCGGGCGGTGCCGCTGACCGACGTCGACGCCTGGGAGCTCATCTCGGCGCCCCGCGCCGCACCGCTGCTGGACGGCTACCGGGGCGCGCGGGTGGTCGCCCACCAACCCCTCATCGACCTGGCCCTGCGGCTTTCCACCCTCGCGGACGACCTCCCGGAGGTGTCCGACCTGGAGTTGCGTCCGGTGCTCGCCGGGCCCGCCGGTGTGGCGGCGACCAGCGCCACCGGCCGGATCGGCCCCAGCCTGGCGCGGCCGGACACCACCCGTCGGCTGCACTGAGCCTGAGCGTGGTCGGACAGGCCCGGCGCCCCGTGGCAGCGTTCCCAGCCCTGCCGACTATGATTTCCGCGGGTCCGTCCTGGACGACGACGCCGAAACGCTTTGTGTACCGGCCGATCGGGGTTGAGGACGTCGGTGCAGCCGCGTTACGAGCATCTGGTGGTCGGTGAGGGCTGGCGTCGGACAAGGGCGACGGCCCGGTCGATGGACGGGGGAGGTCGCCGAGGGCGACGACGAGAAAGTCGGCAGCGAGACCTCGGCCGCGTCGGTGTCCCCGACCGGGTCGCGGTGGTAGGTCCCGGCCGCGATGATCTCGCCGCCCAGCACGGCGACCAACCCGACCCTGGAGTCGTAGTCGACATCGGTGAAGATCTCGATCGTTCGGTCCGAAACCGTACTGGCCGGCGAGAAGTACCGCAGGTACAGCGTTTTCGCACTCGACCGGGCATGCAGGGCGCGGATCGAGTCGGCGTCCGCCGGGACCCGAGGACCGCAGGTGCGAGACACCGCCGTCGGCGAGCAGGACATCGGCCTCCCACTGCCGCACCCCGTCCGCTGGGGGCGGATGCTGCGTGGTGTTGCTCTCGATCGAGAAGGCGACGGTGGCCAAGGGTGGGCGACGCGGTACGGGTCCGGTACGCGGCGTACACCCCGGCGTCAGCGTGATCGACCCCACCGGTAGCTGCCGCTGACCGAGAGGGGTTTGCCGGCATCTCACGCCCGGCGGTCCGGGTGCCTGCCCAGTGCGCCTCGGCTGGTGAACGGTTGGCGCGATTCGGGCGTGTACCCACACACCCTGATCGAGACCGCCCGGATCGTTTGACGTCACACCCGACCGGGTACCGCGGGACCGGTGTCCCCGCTGCGCCACCCGGCGCCCCAGCGCGGGGAGACCCGAACCAATGCCTCACCCACGTGAGGAGACGCTGATGGGTCTGGGAGACAAGATCGGCAACGCCGGCGAGGACGCGGCCGGCAAGGTCAAGGAGGCCACCGGGAAAGACACCGGCAATGAAAGCCTGGAAGCCGAGGGCAAGGGCGATCAGGTTTCCGCGAACGTCAAGCAGGCCGGCGAGAAGATCAAGGATGCCGTCCAGGACACCGTGGACTGACCCTCCCGGACGCATCATGGTCGCCGCAACGGCGGTCTGCAGACACACGTTGTTTCATCACCCCGACCTCGATCAGGTCAGCGGCACGGAGGCTGTCGGCGTTCATCCGCGACCACATCGGCGATTTGTGCACGGATCGATAGCGGAGAAACGCCGACAGTGTCGTGCGCTCGTCGCCCGAGTGCGGAGAGCTGGTCTTCCATGCCTTCGTAGTAAGCGCGGGTGATCTCAACTGCGTGGTGTCTGCATGGACCGGGCGCTGGATCAGTCATCGCGTGGCAGACCGGGACGGCGCGGCTGTTGCCGACCTGGCGCGGCGCATCTTCCACGGGCTGTTGGGCTGGTCGCTCCGGTGTGCGGCTGCCGCCGTGCCGAACGAACACCAACGAGTTTGGCCCGGGTGATGCCGGCGAAGACGGTCCCATTCCCGGTGACCGTCCGTCGGTTCCTCGTTGGGGTGGTCACCCTGGTCGGTGTCGACGCCGAGTAGTCACGTCGCCGCCGGTGCTCGATCGTTTGTCCATCGGGTGGCGTTCGGGGTCCGCGGCCACGGCTCGGCCCCGGTCCGCGGTTGGCGGCGGATCATTCGGGGCGTTCGAGCGTGGTCGTCATGCCCATCAGGGCGGCACCGCGACCGATATCCGTCACGGCCAGTCAGATCGTCCGGACGAAGGGTGACAGGACGTCCCGAACGTGGCAGGGTCGATGGTGTTGCCGCCGCCACGACACGACCGTTGCGGTAGCACGGGCCTTCCCGCGGTGACCACGAATGTGCCTGCCGTGTCGGGTTGTAGACGGCCGGGGAGCGGGGCCCCACTCAGGTCCTCCACATCCAGTTCCTGCACCGACGTCGACGAAGGCGCGGTCGGTACTCCCGGCAAGACCTGTTCGTCGGCCCTACCAGCTAGAACCGGATCGGTGGTGCACTGTGGGCAGACCCGAACACCAGCGAGCAAGCAGGGACCCGGTCGCCGCCGCCGAGGCAACACAGGACGTGTGGTCGGTGATGGCACGGGCCAGAACCGGCGATGCTCCCCGGACGCTGGCCGCCGCCCGAGACGCGGTGTTCCGGCAGTACCTGCCGATGGCCCGGGCGCTGGCCAACAGCCCCGGCCCCGAGCGCCGGCCGGTTGATCCGGTGAGAGCCGAACAGGCCGCCGAACTCGGTTTGGCCCAGGCGGTGCTGGGCTGGCGGCGACCGGACGGCGGCGGGTTCGAGTTGTTCGCCAGCATCGCCGTCGCGGCACAACTGGACAGCATCCCCCGCTGAACCCCGGGCCCACCCCGGTCGGCCGTTCGGCGGGTGACCCGCCGTCGGCGACCACCGGTGACCCGGCCGACAAGGAAGAGTCGTTTCCGGCCCCGCTCCCCGGGCGCGGCCACGCGCCGCGCCCGGGAAGGTTATTCGTTCCACGGAAGGCATCGATGATCGATCTGGCGACGGTCCGGCTCCTGCAGGGGGTCTCTGGTCGGGCCCACCCGGTGGGCCCCACGGGCGTGGCGGCGACCGGGGTGGACCGGCCGGCCGTCCGCGTCGCGGGGGAGGTGATGACCCGCGACCCGGACCGGGTCGCGGGCAGCGACTCCCTGCTCGAGGTGGCGTACACGATGCAGAGCCTGCTGGTGGCCTTTCTGCCGGTCTGCGACCAGGACGGTGCCCTGCTGGGCATCATCGCGCTGCGGGACCTGCCGCGGGTCGTCCGCGGCGCGGACCCCGCCGGGGTGACCGCGTCCACGCTCGCGGAACCGGCCGTCACCATCGGGGTGGATGACCCCGTCGATCACGTGTCGGAGCTGATGGCCGGGCAGCGGATGTGGCTGCTGCCGGTGCTGGACGGCCGCCGGCTGGTCGGAGTCATCCACTACGCCGCGGTTCCCGGCGCGGCGATCCCCCCGGTCCGCGCCACCTTCCCCGTCCCCGCGCCTGTTGAACCGGGCCGCGCGACCCCGGTCCCGGCCCCCCGCCGCGGGTTCGGGTGGGCACTGCCGAGCAACCCGCCGGGTCACCGACCCAACCGGACCCCGCTGGCCGGCGCCCGACGCGCCGGATGACCACCGCACCCGTCACCGCCGTCCAACCCTCGTTGGGCCCGTTGGGCCCGACATCGGGCCGCCGCGGGCGGCGGTCCGCCTGCGGGACGCACCGCCCCCCGGCGCCCTTCGACGCCATATCGTGGCCGCTCCCGGCACGGACGTCACCGGCCCTCGGGCCGCGAGTTCCCGGGCATGTCAACGCCCACCACTCGCACTCCAGGGGCCGCGAGGTGACCGGGGTGGGTGTGCAGCGGATAACGCCCGACGGTTGGTCGTTCCCGCGGATCGTCAGCGTCCGGGGCGGTCCGGATCAGGGCTGGGCCGCGGGCAAGGACCTGGTCATGGGCGCGACCGTGCACACCGGCCGCACGGTGCACCCCGGGGACCGGATCGTCATCAGCTGCCCGCGCGGACGACCCGCACGGCCGGGAGCTGCGCTGGTGGCTGCATCCCGTTCAACCGGCCCCGCGGTGGGCAGGTGTGCGGGTCCACGGTGGAGTTGACCTGGCACGTGCACCCCGCCTCCGCCGGGGAGCGGATGTATCTGGGCATCGGGATGGCCCAGTCGCGTGATCACCGTGACGGCGGCCGCGACGAGCAAGGCCACGACGGGTGGCTGGTCTGCTACTACCGCGTCGCCGCCGACCCGGCCGGTGCACGCGGTCCTGCGATACCCGAGCAACGCCGGGTCAACAGGCAGGAACGATCCTGCACTGAGGGGTCTGGGACCGGCCCGTCGCCGGGGAGAGGCTGAATCCGCTCCCCAGCTCAGCGTCCCGCCTGCACACCCGGCCTGACCGACCGCCGCCGCCGGGGGCGCCCTGGTGTCCGTGGTGGCCGCCGTCAGGTCCCGGCCGTCCCGCAGCGAGGGTCGCGGCGGTGACGCCGGGCCGGCCAACCGCCGGATCGCCCACCGCTTTCCTGCCCGTTGGAGAGCGGGACAAACCGTGGGAGGCTACGCGGCTTGATCCTGCCGGTCGGGGGTGTGGGTGAAGTGGGGGTACCAGCGTCGATAGTCGTCGGCGAGGGTGTCGTTGAGTACCCGGGTGCGGATCTGGAGCAGTAGATGCGCGCCTCGGGGACTCCAGCGCATCTGCTGCTTCTTGACCATGCGTTTGCTGATGACCTGGTTGACCGCGGATTCCACGAACGAGGTGGAGATGGCCTCGCCGGCGCGGTAGCGCTCCCCGTAGTTCGGGATGGCCGAGGCGTTCGCGGCGAGGTACCCGCCGAACTCGCGTACCGCCTTGGCGAATTTGTCTTGCCGGTCCTTGTCTTGCTGCCCGCCGGTGTCCTCGCCTTCGAGGTCGGTGGTGATGTCATCGACGGTTTGCAACGAGCGAAAGACGTTGCCGTGCCACAGAAACCACTTCAGCCGTTGCAGCTCGTCGGCGAGGGTGGCCGACAGCTCGGGTGGGACGCGCAGGCCCTTGGCCAGCTGCATCATCACCGTGATCCGCATCGTGATGTGGAACCAGTCCAGCAGATGCTCGGCCTGCGGGTTGAGGTAGCGGGGCAGGTCGCGGATGTCTTCGCCGCCGTCGGTGAGGAAGGTGACCTGCTGGTTGGCCTGCATCCCCTGGGCGGCAAGCACTTCGAACAGCCGGCGTTTGGGTTTGGTGTCGTAGGTTTGCACGAAGCCGAAGCAGCATGACCCACCGTCGGCGGGCATGGTCTTGCCAGCGATCACCTCGAACCAGCCGTCTCGCCGGGTCCGTTGGGTGCAGGAGTGGACGTAGCCGCCGTCGAGGCCGACGACCAGCGGCAGGTCCGGCCGGGGCAGCTCGGCCCAGTCGGCGGGGCTGCCGGTGATGAAGCTCGGCTGCTCGTCGCCGAGCTCGTCCTCCAGGCGTTGCGCGGTGGCCTGCACCTGCCGCCGCACCGTGGTGGCGTGCAGCGCCCGGCCCAGCGGGAGGATCTCGTTGAGCAGGTCGGCGGACAGCCCGTAGGACACCAGCCCGGCGAAACGGGCCTGCAGGTAGGACAACTCCGGGGTGGTCCGCTCCCGCAGGGCAGCGGCCAACGGGCTGAATGTGCGGGCCGCCCGCGGCTGGCAGGGGCCGTGCCACAACCGGGGGCTGCCGAGTCGGAGGGTGCCGAACAGCGTCCTGATCACGATGGGGCGACTGTCCTTGTGACGGTGCGGGATTCCGCAGTCCGGGCACGAAGCCGCCGAGGCCAGCGCGGCGGCGACCTGGTGCTCGACGAGCGTGTCCTGCACCGTGGAGAGCAGGTCTTTGGCCTCTTCCAGCTGCAGGCCAAGGGTTTCCGGCGCGAGGGCGCCGCGTTGCACGGTGAACGCCTCACGAACCACGGTCTCGGTGTCGTCGTCGGCGTGCAGCACGACCTGCACGGTGATCTTCATGCCGCCCTCGCCCCGGTCGCGGGCAGTGCTGCCAGGGCACGGTTCACTGTCCGCTGGTCGAATCGGTCCACACCCAGCAGCGGGAGAAGGGCGGCGAGTTCGTCGCGGTTCTCCCTGAACCGTGGGAGGTCCTCGGCTTCCAGGAGCAGGCTCACAATCTCGACCGCCCGGAGGGTGGCGGCAAGGACATGATGGGGTTGGGTCTGCTCGAGAAAGGCCCACACCCCGCCGCCGGCCTCCGGCGGGCCGGCCCGACGACCACCGGTGCAGCGCG
>DASQFG010000338.1:0-3337 GCA_035633315.1 Nakamurella sp.
AGGGCCGCCGGATCAACGCGATCACACCGAGCCGGCCCAACCGGCCCTACAGCGAAACCGAGTGGCAGGGTTTGTCAGCCGCCTGCACCGAGATGATCTCCGCGGCCGGGCTCGCTGACCGCACTGCCGCCGCTGCGGCGGGCGGATCCGTCGACCGGTCGGTGGCCGACCGTGCCGGTTACCCGGACGTCAACACCGCTTTGGCGTATCTCACGCTGTTCGCGATGCGCACCGGAATCGTCCCGGACGGCATCGACCGGCTCACCATGAGCGATGTCACCCGCACCTCACCGACCTCGATCCTGTTGTCCTACAACAAGGGTCGAACCGGGCGGGAAACGCTGAACCTGCCCCGCGGTGCGGTGCGGCTACTGGATCGATGGCTGCATTATTCGGCCGGGCTGCGTGAGCGGGCGCCCGATCTGGCCGACCAACTGTGGATCTTCGGGGCCGCCAACGGCCGGGTCCTGGCCCGTCCCCGCACCCAGTCCCGGCGCCGACGATGGGTGGAAGCGGCTGGGCTGCTGGGCGACGACGGCCGGCCCCTGGCCCTGCACGGCGGACGGATCCGCGCGACCTACCACCACCGCCGGGACCGGTCCACCTGGACCGGGCGCAGCACGATCGACCCCAACCACAGCGCACAGGTCGAGGGCGATCACTACCTGCACTCCCATACACCGGCGCAACTGGACGCCTTGGAGGCGATCATCGAGCAGGCCCAGACCGATCTGCGACGCAAGGCCGAACCGCCGGTCGTGCTGACCGGCGCCCAGACCGCTGAGTTCGCAGCTGGTTTCCCCCGCCTGGTCGAGCAGGCCGGGCTCGACGCCGCCGCGGTCGACGCGTTGCTCGCCGGCGAGCAGGACGTGTTCGTGGCCGCCTGCGCGGCACCGTTGAACAGCCCGCACGCTCCGGCCGGCACCCTGTGTCCGGCCCGGCCGTGGGTGTGCCTGCTGTGTCCATTGGCGGCGTTTGTGCCGCGGCATCTGCCGAACCTGTTGCGGCTCAAAGCGTTTTTCGCACAACAGGCCACCGGGATGACCGCCGGTCAGTTCCTGCGGGTCTTCGGCCCCTACGCTGCCCGGTTGGACGAGGACATCCTGCCCCGGTTCAGCGCGGCCTCAATAGCCGCAGCGGACGGCATCCTCACCGAGGCTGGCGCGGAGTTGCCGCTGCACCTGGAAGAGCTGCCGCTGTGAGCCGGGCGGGAACACGACTGCACACCCCCGAATACCGCGGGTCGCCGTTCACCGGCCTGCCGGTTGCCCAGACCGCTGGTCTGCGGCTGAAGCCGGGCAGTCCGACGACGATGTTCGACGACGATGTGTGGGATCTGTCCGGCCTCGTGGACGCCCCGGTGGTGATGAGCGCGCACCGCAAGGTCCTGGACTTCACCACCATCACGCACCCGGGCTGGCGTCGGGTGGCCGGTGCATACCTGATCGCTAGGCTCGCACCCCGGCACCCCGCGGTCGCCACCTTGCCGCACGCGTTCCGAACCCCGATCAACCCGCACAGCCTCTGGGCGGAGCTGCACCATCTGGGCGACTGGTTCAACTACCTCACCGACATCGGCACCTCAGCCCTGGCCGACGTCGCCCAAGGCCACTGTGATCAGTACCTGGCCCACGCCTCTCGCCGGGGCGCAGAGCCCGACCGGCGGCTAGCCCCGGCGACCGTCACCGCACGGGTACGCGTCGTGCAGGTCCTGGCCCTCTACGGCGACATCTTGACCGACAGTTACCGGCCGGGGTTCACCCCCTGGGCCGGCCGGAGCGCCGACGACGTTGCCGGCTACAAGCGCACCACCGCTAACACCGTGCCCGCGGTGCCGGACACCCTGCTGCGGCCGCTGCTGGCGAACAGCCTGTACTTGTTGCAGACGATCGGCCCGCCCCTGGCGGCGCAGGCTTCGGCGGCCAGAGACGCAGACCTACGTGAGGCCACGTCCCGACGAGGCCTGCGGCAAGGCGAGATCGGCCTGCTGCGCCACGCCATCGAGGTCCGATGCGCAGCCGGGATCCCCGCACCGCGACTGGCCGCTCCTGCTCTGGCCAGGCGTCTCGTCGGGGGCTGGGACCCGGACGATCCGCTGCTGCACCTCGGGTGGCACCCGGTCGTCGTCGCCACAGCCGGGGCGATGGGACATCGCCGAGACCTGGAAACGTTACGTCCCGAGCTTCAACGCTGGGTTGAGGATTGCGGCATCGTGGAACCCTGGTGCCGCGACGCGACTCTCGTTGCACGGCACGACAACGACCAGTTGGTGCCGTGGGTGCCGCCGATGAGCCGGCAGCAACTGGCCACCACGGTCCATGCCCTCGTCTCCGCCGCGTTCTACCTCACCTCCGCGCTGTCCGGGATGCGAGCCTCAGAGCTCGCTGAGCTGCGAGCCGGGTGCCGGCAGCAGGACGACCGACCCGGCGGAGGGCACCGGTTCCGCCTTCGCACCCGTCGGATCAAGGGAGAACCATTCGGCGGCAGCGACGACGCCTGGGTCGTGCTTCCCGACGTTCACCACGCCATCGGCTTGGCGGAGAGCCTCACCGGTGCCGCCGCCGGGGACCACCTGTTCGCGAAGGCATCCAACAACAGCAACTCCCTCTACCGGGCGCTCCGAAACTGGGTCAACGGCGAGTACGGCCAGCGCCTTGGTCTCGACCCGATCCCCGACGGGCCGGTGAACCCGCGTGCGCTGCGGCGGACTCTTGCGCTCACGATCTCCCAGCGCCCACACGGACTGATGGCAGCCAAGGTGCACCTCAAGCACGTCAGCATCGTCTCGACCGAAGGCTACGCCGCCCGGCCCGGCGGCCAGCAGGCATCTTTCGTCGCGGAACTCTCCGCCGAGGAGGACGCCGAGCACCTCCGGCTCACCACCGTGGCCTACGACGACTACCAGCGCGGTGTTCTCCCCACCGGCAGGGGTGCCCGCGACCTCGTCGCGGCCTTCCGCGCCGTCGACGACATCCTGGCCCGACACGAACCCGGCCCAGCGACCGTCGTCGACGACCGGCGGGTGGAAGGCCTGCTCCGGGCCACCTCAAGGACCCTGCACGTCGGGGTGGCCAACTACTGCTGGTTCACCGATCCCGGCAAAGCCCTCTGCCTGCAACTCGCCGGCACACCGGAAGCCGACCAGCCCCTGATCGGCATGTGCGACTCCGCGCGCTGCCCGCAGGCCACCCACCACCCCCGGCACCGGGCGGCGTGGGCCGCGCACGCCCAGCACACCGAAGCCGTGTTCCTGGGCAACCCCAGACTGTCCAAACCGGAACGGGCACGCGGCCAGGCCGTGTTCGACCGGGCCACCCGCATCGTCGCCGAGATCGAC
>DASQFG010000339.1:0-13393 GCA_035633315.1 Nakamurella sp.
AGCGAATTCCACCCCCAGCAGCACCGAGTGGCGGCGGCGGGCGCTGATCCGCCGGGAAATGACCAACCCCACGGCGGTGCCGACGGCGAAGCTGACGATCGCCAGTCCCGAGCGCCAGGCGGGCGGCACGCCGGGACTTCCGCCAACGGCCATGCCCAGAAAGATCACGTTGCCGCTCTGGTTGGCCGGGAAAACCCCGAAGACCCTGCTGAAACCGACAGCGTCCACGAAACCGGCGACCACCGCCAGGGCGACCGGCACGGCAAGCTCCCACCGGCCGGCCTGCCGCGACGCACGAGTCGCACCTCCTGCGGTCACCGAACCTCCCCCAGTCGCCGCACTCGCCTCCACCGGCACCGGCCGGACCGGCCGAAAGGCGGATGACGCCACGTCGCCGCGACCATACGGTGGTCGGGTGATCGTCCCATCGCGGGCCACCGCGCCGTCACGGCCCTCGCGGATCCTGGTCTACGGCGTCACCGGCTCGGGGAAGTCGACCTTGGCCGCCCGGATCAGCGCCGTCACCGGACTGCCCTGGCACAGCGTCGACGACCTGACCTGGGAGCCCGGGTGGGTGGTCGTCCGTCCCGACGAGCAACGTCGGCGCATCGCGACGATCTGCGAAGGCGACTCCTGGATCCTTGACTCCGGCTACGGAGCGTGGATCGACATCCCGTTGGCCCGGGTGCAACTCATTGTCGCGCTGGACTACCCGCGCTGGCGCTCGTTCGGCCGGTTGCTGCGGCGCACGGTGGTCAGGCTGATCGACCGGACGGCGATCTGCAACGGGAACCGGGAGACCCTGCGGGCGGCGTTGTCCCGAGATTCGTTACTGCTGTGGCATTGTCGGTCCTTCGGACGCAAGCGCCGGCGGATCAGAGGATGGCTCGCCGACCCCGGTGGGCCGGCGGTTCAACGGTTCGGCCACCCGCGCGAGGCAGCCGACTGGCTGGTGTCGATCACGGACCCGGTCCGCGCCATCGGTCCGCACGTGCGGTGAGTACCGTCCTCGACGCCAGTGCGCGCGGACTGACGAGCTGGACTCCGACCGAATCCGGGACCACCACCCGGTCGCGGCCGGGCTTGCCGATCGTGGTGTATTGGTGCACCTCTGACGCGACGGGCGACGGTCGCTGACCGGAAGCGCTGACCGGAAGCGCAGCCCGCCGGGCGATTCCCCTGGCAGGATCGAGGGATGACCGCCGAGACAGCCGGACCGCCGGACGCCCGCGCCGATGCGCACACCGAGCCAACGGCGCCCGAGGTCACGGGGCGGTCGCCCGCGTTCGCGGATGGGCTGTGGGTCGACCGGATCGGTTCGCGCCGCTACTGCGGGCACAACACCCGGGGCGCGCAGGTGCTCGTCGGGTCCGCCGAGGCCGGTGCGGTGTTCACCCCCGGCGAGCTGATGAAGATCGCACTGGCCGGTTGCAGCGGGATGAGCGCGGACGCCTCGCTGGCCCGAAGGCTGGGTGACGATGTCGCGATCAGCGTGCATGTATCCGGACCGTCCGACCCCGCCGAGGTGCGCTATCCCACGCTGCACGAGGAACTGGTGGTCGACCTGTCCGGTCTGAGCCGTCAGGACCGGAGCCGGGTGGAGACCGTCATCCGTCGAGCCATCGACCGCAGCTGCACCGTCGGCCGGACGCTGGAGCAGAGCGCGTCCGTCGAGCTGACAGTCAGCTCCCGCGATGCCGAGGATTCTGCAGCCCGCGATGCTGCAACTCCCGGTGCAGGCGCCACGCTCCCGGTTTCAGATGCCGCGGTCAGGGCATAGGGACACCACGATGACCCCCGCCGAACCGCGCGCCGCGGCGCCCGCCCCGACACCCGAAACAGCGCCGGATACCACGACCGGGACATCCCCGGCGACCACGAGGGGCGCCGCGCCCGACATCGGCGCGGCGTCGGGCAACGGCCGAGCCGGCATGTCCGCTCCGGCCCGCGAACCGTGGACCAACGCCTGCCACCGCGCCCGGCTGCACGTCGTCACCGGCAAGGGTGGCACCGGGAAGACCACGGTCGCGGCCGCCCTGGCGCTGACCCTGGCCACCGAAGGTCGGCGGGTGCTGCTGGTGGAGGTGGAGGAACGCCAGGGCATCGCCCGGCTGTTCGACGTGCCGCCGCTGCCGTACGAGGAGCGCAAGGTCGCCGTGGCCAGCGGCGGCGGTGAGGTGCGCGCGCTGAGCATCGACGTGGAGGCGGCCCTGCTGGAGTACTTCCAGATCTTCTACAACCTGGGCTTCGCCGGCCGGAGCCTGAAGAAGTTGGGCGCCGTCGAGTTCGCCACCACGCTGGCCCCTGGCCTGCGGGACGTGCTGCTCACCGGCAAGGTGAAGGAGACCGTCACCCGGCTGGGCAGCGACAACAAACTCGTCTACGACGCGGTCGTGATGGACGCGCCGCCGACCGGACGGGTGGTGACCTTCCTGGGCGTCACCGGAGCGATGTCCGACATCGCCCGCCGCGGCCCGATCCACAGCCAGGCGGAGGGCGTCGTCCGGCTGCTGCATTCGGCGGACACCATCGTGCATCTGGTCACCCTGCTGGAGGACATGCCGGTGACGGAGACCATCGAGGCCATCGACCATCTGCGGGATGTGGACCTCCCGGTCGGCACCATCATCATCAACGCCGCCACCGTCTCCCGGTTGCCCGCCGCGTCGTTGACGCCGGCCGCCGAGAACCGTCTGGACAAGGCCCGGCTGGCCGCCGGGCTGGCCCAGGGCGGGATCACCGTCGACGACGCGATGCTGGACGGGCTGGCCGCGGAAGCCGCCGAACACGCCATCCGGGTGCTGGACGAGGCAGACAGCCGCGAACAGCTGGTGGCCACCGGGCTGCCGATCCTGTCGCTGCCCAGGCTCGTCGACGGCGGCGACCTGGGTGGGGTCTACGAGCTGGCCGACCGGTTGGCCGAGCAGGGGGTCAGATGAGCAGGCGGGTGCTCGACCTCGGCCCGATCCTGCGGGATGGCAAGACCCGGGTGGTGGTGACCTGCGGCTCCGGCGGTGTGGGCAAAACCACCACCGCGGCCGCGATGGCGCTGTGGGCGGCGGACGCGGGACGCAAGGTCGCCGTGCTGACCATCGACCCGGCCAAGCGGCTCGCCCAGTCGCTTGGCCTTGAGGCGCTGGACAACGACCCCCGCCGGGTCGATGTCGAGCTGGCCGACCCGAAGGGCGAACTCTGGGCGATGATGCTGGACACCGCCCGCACCTTCGACGAGATGGTCGGGGCGCATTCCACCCCCGAACGCGCCAAGGCGATCCTGGCCAACCCGTTCTACAAGGTCATCTCCACCTCGTTCTCCGGAACGCAGGAGTACATGGCCATGGAGAAGCTGTCCACCCTGGCCGCGACCAATCAGTTCGACCTGATCGTGGTGGACACCCCGCCGAGCCGGTCCGCGCTGGACTTCCTGGACGCCCCGCAGCGGCTCTCGTCCTTCCTGGACGGCCGGATGATCCGGTTGCTGTCCGCGCCGACCCGGGGCGTCATGAAGATCGTCGGTGCCGGGTTCACGCTGTTCACCAAGGCGGTCACCACGGTGCTCGGCGGCCAGATGCTGCACGACGCCGCGCAGTTCGTGCAGCTGTTCGAGGACATGTTCGGCGGCTTCCGGGAGCGGGCCCAGCACACCTACGAGCTGCTGCGCGCGCCGGGTACGGCGTTCGTGGTGGTGTCGATCTGCGAGGCGGACTCGCTGCGTGAGGCCTCCTACTTCGCCGACCGGCTGCGGGCCGAACGGATGCCGCTGGCCGGGCTGATCCTCAATCGCACCCATCCGCCACTGGCCAAGCTGCCGCTGCCCGCCGCCGAGGTGGCGCAGGAGAAGATCGAGCGCAGCGCGCCGCTGGCCGCCGCGGTGCTGGGTATCCATTCCGACCGGCTCGAGGTCCGCGCCGCCGAGCTGCACATGCGGGCCAGGTTCGACCGGGTGCACACGGACCTGCCGGTCGTCGAGGTCGCCTCGCTTGCCTCGGACGCCCACGACCTGCCTGCCCTGCGGGAGATCGGGCGCAGGTTGACCGCTGCCTGAACCGACTTGACCCGACCTGAACCGGGGTGAACCGGTCCGGGCCTGGTCCGGGCCCTGCCTGACGCTGATCGGCCGGTGAGCGCAACGGTGTGTGACCGAACGCACCCCCGCGGTGGGCACACCCGCCCCGCCCTCCCAGCGCGAGGTCACGGTTCTCACACGCACCCGCCGGTACCCTTGGCCGGTGCGAGTCATGAGTGGTCTGGGCCGACTGATACTGGGGACCCTGCTGGCCGGGGTGCTGGTCGCGTGCCTGCTGCTCCCCATGACGTTGGGTGTGGGGCTGGCCGCCAACTCCGTCACAGACGCCATCGAGGACGCGAAATCGGACCCGCTGGACGGCGACGTCCCGCTGCGCACCACCTTCACCGACGCGAGCGGTGCGCCCATCGCCATTGTTTACGATCAGAATCGGGTCGACGTCCCGCTGTCCTCGATCTCGGACTACCTGCAGGTCGCGGTGATCTCCATGGAGGACCGGCGGTTCTACCAGCACCAGGGCGTGGACTGGCGCGGCACCGTGCGCGCGCTGCTGCGCAACGCGCAGACCGACACCACCGCGCAGGGCGGCTCCACCCTCACCCAGCAGTACGTGAAGAACTACCTGTACCTGGTGCAGGCCAAGACCGAGGGCGAGAAGGCCGACGCGATCGCCAGCACACCGATCCGCAAACTCCGCGAGGCCAAGGTGGCGCTCAGCTTGGAGCAGACCCACACCAAGGCGGAAGTCCTCGAGCGGTATCTGAACCTGGTCGCGTTCGGGCCGTCACAGTACGGCGCCGAGGCCGCCTCCCAGTGGTACTTCGGGGTGTCCGCGGACAAGCTGACCCTCGCCCAGGCGGCACTGCTGGCCGGCATGGTCAACAACCCGCCGAAGTACAACCCGCTGGACGAGAACCACGTGCAGGACGCCAGAGACCGCCGCGACCTGGTGCTGGACGTGATGGTCGCGGCCGGCCGGCTGTCCAAGGCGACGGCCGAAGAGACCAAGCAACAGGACCTCGGCCTCAACCCGCAGCGGGTCAGCAGCGGGTGCATCCCAGCGGTGAGCTCCGATACCAACGGCTTCTTCTGCCAGTACGTGCTGGACTACCTCAACACCGCCGGGTTCGACAACAGGACCGTGGCCCGCGCCGGCTGGACCGTGAAGACGACCCTCGACCCAGCCGTGATGGCGTCGGCCAAGGCCGCTGCCGTCGCCAACGCCGACCCGAACAACGAGGCCGTCAAACGGATCGCCAACGCGGTCGCGGTGGTCAGCAAGGACGAGCCGCGCCGGGTGCTCGCGCTGGCCGCCAACCGTCCCTACGGCCTTGACCCGAGCAAGGGCCAGACCGTGCAACGGCTGACCACGACCTTCGCGCCGCTGGGCGCCGGGTCGACCTTCAAAATCTTCACCGCGGCCGCGGCCATGGAGGCCGGTCTCGGCACCAACGCGGTGATCGACTCACCCGCCGAGTACTTCAGCCCGCTGGCGGCCAAACCGTTCAAGAACGCCGGCTCCTACCCGGCATCGATGACCCTGGCCCAGGCCTTGGCCACGTCGCCGAACACCGCGTTCGTGGCGCTCGAGGATCAGGTCGGGCTGCAGAAGGTGGCCGATATGGCCGTGCGGCTGGGCCTGAAGGGGTATGCGCTGGACGCGGGTGACGTGGATCCGGCCTTCGCCAACGCCGGCACGGATTACACCACGCAGGTGGTCGCGCAGAAGATCGCCTCGTTCACCCTCGGCGTGTCACCGGTCAGCCCGCTCGAGTTGGCCAACGTGGGCGCCACGCTGGCCTCGGACGGTCGCTGGTGCCCGCCGACCCCGGTGGACACCATCACCGATCGCAACGGCAAGTTCGTCACCTGGGACAAGGTGCCCTGCGAGGACGCGGTTCCGGCCGAACTCGCCCGGACGCTGTCGGTTGCCATGGCGGGCGACTTCGCCGGTGGCGGCACGGCGAACGCGGCAGCCTCGGCCGCCGGCTGGAGCCGGACGGCAGCCGGCAAGACCGGCACCACGCAGGAGTACAAGTCGTCGGCCTTCCTCGGCTTCACTCCCGAGATGAGCGCCTCGGTGATCGTCTGGGATTCCGAGCCCCGGCCGCAGTCGATCTGCCGAGATCCGATCCGCACCTGCTCGACGGACGAAGCCTTTTCCGGCGCCGGCATGTCCGGTGGCTCCATTCCGGCGGCCACCTGGATGTCCACGATGAAGCCGCTGAAGGAGGGTCAACCCGACACCTTCTTCCGGCCCGCGTCACCGACCAATATCCGCGGATCGTCGAACACGCAGGTGCCGTCCGTCGTCGGGAAGAACGTCGATGACGCGAAGGCGCAGCTGACCGCGGCCGGCTTCACCGTCAACGTGAGGGCCCAGCAGAACACCGGCACGGCGGTGAACACCGTCGTCGACCAGAACCCCAAGGGCGCGGCGCTGGCGGGCGGTGCCGTCACCCTGATCGTGTCGGCCGGTGGGTCGGCCGGCGGCTAGGTTCCCGGGTCGGTTCTCCCCTCCGATTCCCCCGGCGCGCGACGGGCGGCCCGCCCGTCGCCGCCGATTAGGCTGGCTCGCATGCCGTCGATTGCCCACCCGGCCCGCAGCAGATCCGGAGCTGGTCGATCCGTGCTCGGCCGAGCGGCGCTGGCAGCCGGATCACTGGTCGGCGCCGGTGCGGCGACGTTGGCCTGGTCGACGCTGGCCGAACCCCGGCTGTTCGCGCTGCGCAGGATCGACATGCCGGTGCTCCCGCCGGGCGCCTGGCCCATCCGCATCCTGCACCTGTCGGACCTGCACATCGTGCCCGGTCAGCAGCGGAAATCGGCGTGGGTGTCCAGCCTCGCCGACCTGCGGCCCGACCTGGTGGTCAACACCGGCGACACCCTGTCACACCTCAAAGCGGTGCCCGCGGCACTGGCCGCCTTCGGTGAGTTGCTCGACACCCCCGGCGCCTTCGTCTTCGGCAACAACGACTACTACGCCCCGTTGCCGAAATCCCCGCACCGCTACTTCATCAAAACGCCCACGATCTCCCACGGAGCACTTCTGCCCTGGCGGGACCTGCGGGCCGCGCAGGTGGAGCGCGGGTGGCAGGACCTGAGCAACGCCAGGAACACGATCACCGTCCGCGGCCAGAAGATCGCGCTGGCCGGGGTCGACGACCCGTACACGAGGCGCGACCGCTACGACAGGATCGCCGGCCCGGCCGATCCGGATGCCATCGTCCGCATCGGGGTCGCCCACGCGCCCGAACCACGGGTGCTGGACCGGTTCGCGGCCGACGGGTACGACGTGCTGCTCGCCGGGCACACCCACGGCGGGCAGGTGCGGCTGCCGGGGATCGGCGCGCTGGTGACCAACTGCGGGATCGATCGATCCCGCGCGCGTGGCCTGTCTCGCTGGGGTTCGCACGCCTGGCTCAACGTATCGGCCGGTCTGGGCTCCAGCCCGTACATGCCGATTCGCTTCTGCTGCCGGCCGGAGGCGTCGCTGATCACCCTGCGCCCGCGCGAGGACCCGGAGAGCACGGTGGAGCGGACGGGTTCGGCCACCCGGTCGGGATCGACACGTGGCGACGGACCGCATACCGAATCCCGGCCCGCCACGGCGACGCGCCGCGGGTAGTTCGCGACCCGGGACGGGCGCGGCGCTGGGACGGGCGCGGCGCTGGGATTGGCGCGGCGCTGGGACCGGGACCGATGGACGCCGGGAGCCGGCGAGGTCCTCGACTCACGCTGGCGTCCTTCAGAATTCGCCGGGTCGGCGACGACCAGCGCCGGTAGGCTCGCCGGTCAGGAGGTGCGTGGTGACGGTCGAAGAAATGCGCTCACGGTACGAACAGATCAAGCAATCCTGGCGGTATGCCGACGGCCGCGAACGGGACGAGGACATCCACCAGCTCACAGGGCTCGTCGACGAGGCTGATTCGTCGACGGAGGACGGTGCCGAGGCGCTCCAGGTGGAGATCGAGGATCTCATCGAGAGCATCCGGCGGCACGTGCACCTGGAGCGCGAGATCGGGTGACGAGGGGTCAGCCCGCCGCCGAGGGGCACCTAGGGTCCCTCCGTCCCGCGGCCGCGGCCCGTCGGTGGTCAGGAGCAGAACCCCGCATCGGCTAGACTCGTCCGGGCCTCGGGGTGTGGCGCAGCTTGGTAGCGCGCTTCGTTCGGGACGAAGAGGTCGCAGGTTCAAATCCTGTCACCCCGACCAGGCACACGAAAGGCGCCCCACCTGCTTTCCGCAGGTGGGGCGCCTTTCGTTGATCATGGACGCCGCGGCCCCGGCTCAGCCGTTCTCGCACCGCCCGGTCGGCGGAAACCCGTCGCGCTGGCGGCGAAACGGATGATGCGCTGCCGCGTCTGAAAGAGCAGAGCCGAGATATCGACCCACCAGACACGAAGGGGAGCCCGCCATGATCCGCGAACCGCGAACCATCCGCTACACGCCCAGCGACGACACCGTCATGCCGAGTGCCTACGCCGTCCTGGTCGCCGCGACCCGGCCGGAGGACCACGCCGTCACGTTCTTCACCCGCACCGTCGCCGCACACAGTGCGGACGAGGCCCGCAACGAGGTGTTGAGCATGCGGGAAGCCACCGAGAACGGCTGGCGGGTGAACACCATCCAGGTCGTCGCCTGAACGGATCGCTGCGCCGGGCCGGCTCCGGCCGGCATGAGCATCCCGACGGTCACGTCGGGTCGCATTCGTCAGGCCTGTCGCCTCAGAGCCATCGGCGCCGCTTGAACACCCGGTACAGCACGAAGCCCGTGGCGATCATCAGGGACACCGCCATGGGGTACCCGAAGTCCCATGCCAACTCGGGCATGTGCTTGAAGTTCATCCCGTAGATCGTGCCCACCAGGGTCGGCGCAAACAGGATTGCCGCCCAGGCCGAGATCTTCTTGACCTCCTCGTTCTGCGCCAGGCTGCTCTCGGTCAGGGCGCGCATCTCCTCGTTCTGCTGCTGCGCGACCAGCGTGGCGCTCACCGTCAGCGCGTTCTGCAGCAGCTCGCGGAAAGCGTCACCCCGCTCCACCACGCGCTCCACATGGTCGGCAACGTCGCGCAGCATCCGGCGGAGCTCGATGTCCACCTTGTACTTGTCGAAGCCCTGCTCGAGCCCGGACAGCATGTCGCGGAGCGGGTGGGTGGCCCGCTGGAACTCGATCACCTCGCGGGACAGGTCGTAGATCCGCCGCGACACCGCCGGGTCACCGTCGAACAGCTGGTCCTCGATCTCGTCGATGTCGTTCTCCAGCCCGGCCACCACCGGGGCGTACTCGTCGACCACCTGATCCAGGATCGCGTACAGCACGGCCTCGGGACCCATGCACAGCAGGTCGGGGCTCTGTTCGAGTCGCCGCCGCACCCGTGGCAGGTCCGGTGATTCGGCCTGCCGGATGGTGATGACGAAACCCGGTCCGACGAACAGGTGCAGCTCGCCGAACTCGACCCTTTCGACGTCGTCCAGGTAGCGCGCCGGCAGCAGCACGACGAACAGGGTGTCCCCGTACCGCTCCATCTTCGGCCGCTGATGGGCCGAGATGGCGTCCTGCACGGGCAGTTCGTGCAGCTCGAACTCCGCCGCCACCGAGCGGATCTCGGTTTCGTCCGGCCGGTACAAACCGATCCAGGCCATCCCGTTGCGCTCGCGCAGCAGCTCGTAGGTTTCGTCCAGGCTGGTGGGGTCGGCGGTGCGCCGACCGTCCACATACACAGCGTTGTCGACCAGGGTCAACAGACTTCTCCCGTCTTCGTGCCCCAGTGTGGAGGTCGGCCTCGCCAATCCTGGCGGCGCGCGCCGACATCGAACCCGCCCCTCGGCAACCCATCGACGCAGGCCACAGCTGGCGACGAATGCTGACCAGCAGTGATCGGAAGCGATTGATGGCGCAGTTGAGCAAGGGATTTGTCCGAAGCCCCGTTTGCAGAAGTGACAATGAGTAGAAATGCGACCAGCATCGAATGGGTGATGGCCCATCGTCCGGTCTAGGAAGAGTATGTCTATGCGCGCTGTGGCGCCACGCCCTGGCGGGGCGAACGTCGTCACGACACCACCCTCGGCTCCCCGGCGACAGTCGACCGCGGTCGGCAACGGAGGAGGGATTCCGGCGATGACACCACTCAAGTCGCGCGACGGGGCGCTGTACCCGTTGCGGGCGGTGGATCGGGTGTGCGACGTCATCGAGGCCCTGGCCGCGCATCCCGACGGTGTCACCCTGTCCGTGCTGTCCCTGCTGGTGCAACTGCCCAAGAGCTCGGCGTTCCGGTACCTGGCCGCGTTGGAGATGCGCGGCATCGTCACCCGTTCCGACGACGACATCAGCTACCGGCTCGCACCCGGAGCGGTCGGTTCGGGCCGATCGGGTGCCGAACGGCTGGACCGGCTCCTGCTGGCAGCCAAGCCGCTGATGCACCGGATGGCCTCTTCCGGCTCGGTGATCTGCCTGCTGGCCGCGCTCGATGGCGCCTACATCCGGTTCCTGTGGGTGGACGGCTCGGGCACGCCCGATCGCCGCACGCCGATGGTCGGGGACCACGAGCAACTGCACACCACCGCAGTCGGCAAGGCGATTGCCGCGCAGCTCTCGGACGACGGAGTGCTGGCCGCCCTGGAGACCACGGGCATGGCAACACCGACGCCCCAGTCACTCTCGGCCCCGACCGCCCTCCTGCGGGAGCTGCACCGGGTGCGTGGCGAGGGGTTCGCACTCAGCGCGCACGAGCGCTACCCGGATGTCCGGGCCGTCGCGGTGCCGATCGGCGGGGAGACGATGGCGCTGGGCATCGCCGGACTGGCCGAGGTGCTGACGGCCGAGCGGGTCAGCACCTCGGTCCGGCAACTCCGGCGCGCCGCTGTCGTGCTCGCTCGCGAACTGCGCGAGTGAGCTGACCGGGATCGGTGCCGACCCCGGGGCGAACGCCGGGCAAGATGGCCCAGTGCCCGAATCCAGCGATCTCACCAGCTCCGGCGAACCGACGGCCGCTGCACATCCGGTGGCTGCTGTTCCGACCGCGCTCTTCGACAACCCCGCGGCCGAAAGTCGCTGGCGCGCCAGGTACTCCGCCACCCGGATGAGCCTGCCGTCGATGGCGCGCGACGCCCAGCACAGGACGGTGTACGTGTCCAACGCGACGGGCCGTTACGAGGTGTACTGCTGGGACGTCACCACCGACCGGCACACCGTGCTCACCGACCGGCCCGACGGCACCGCGCACGCGCAACTGTCGGCGGACGGCGAGCACGTGTGGTGGTTCGACGACACGGCCGGCGACGAGTACGGGGTGTGGCGGGTGCAGCCGTTCGGCAGCGGCCCGAAGTCCGCCGGGGACGGAACAGAGAACGCTGCGGCGCAGGGTCTGCCTGGCGTCGCGGCCGGCTACCCGGCCGGTCTCGAGGTCGGCACGCACGTCGTCGTCGGCGGGTTTTCCGATGACGAGGGAACCCGCGTTCACCTGGCTCGGGACGGATCCGCCCCGGACGTCGTTTACCAGCACCCCGAGGACGGCGGGGTCGGCGCGCTGTCCGCGGACGAGACGATCTGGGTTCTCTCTCATTCCGAGCACGGCGACGCGCGCTACCCGGCATTGCGGGCGATCGCGGTGGCCAACGGCGCGGTGCTGGGTGAGCTGTCCGACGCGCCTGGCCGGGGGCTGATCGCACTGATGTTCTCCCCCGTGCCCGGCGATCAGCGGTTGCTGGTCGGCCACGAACGGCGGGGCCGGCACGAGTTGCTGATCTGGGACCTGACGTCCGGGACGGTCACCGAGCTGGACGTCGATCTCCCCGGCGACCTGGACGCCGACTTCTACCCGGACGGGTCGGCCGTCCTGGTGGTGCACACCCACGCCGGACGGACCTCCCTGCACCGGTTCTCCGTGGACGACGGTGAGCTCGCCCTGCTGCCGGCCGCGCGGGGCGTGGTGTCGGGCGCCGTGGCCCGACGCGATGGATCGGTGTGGTACCGCTGGTCCAGTGCTGCAGAGCCGGGGCAGGTCCGGGCGTTGTGGAACGACGGCACCGACGACGTGCTGCTCCGCCCGGATGGAGCGCTCGCCCCCGGTTCCGAGCGCGTCACCGACGTGTGGGTCGACGGCCCGGGTGGCCGGATCCACGCACTCCTGGCCGAACCGCCGGCACGTCCCGGCGGGCAAGAGCAGGGCGCGGCCGGTCAGATCGCGGGCGGTCAGATCGCGGGCGGTGACGACAGGACCGGGCGGCCGTGGCCGACCGTGTACGCGGTGCACGGCGGGCCCGCGACGGGTGACGAGGATTCGTTCGACGCCAACCGTGCCGCCTGGCTGGACGCGGGGTTCGCGGTCGTGCAGGTGAACTACCGCGGATCGACGGGCTACGGGTCGGCCTGGCGGGACGCGCTGGCCGAGCGGGTCGGGCACGTCGAACTCGCCGATATCGCCGCCGTTCAGGATCACCTGGTGGCCGCCGGCATCATCGACCGGGAGCGCTGCGCGATCTTCGGGTACTCCTGGGGCGGGTACCTGGCGTTGCTGGGCCTGGGCGTGCAACCCGATCGATGGGCGGCCGGGGTGGCCGGGGTGCCGGTCGCGGACTACGTCGCGGCGTACGAGGACGAGATGGAGCCGTTGCGGGCCTACGACCGCGCGCTGTTCGGCGGCTCCCCGCGGGAGGTCCCGGAGAAGTACCGGGATTCGTCACCGCTCAGCTACGTCGACCGGGTCCGCGCGCCGCTGCTGGTACTGGCCGGGGAGAACGACCCCCGGTGCCCGATCCGGCAGATCGACAACTACCTGGACGCACTGGCGGCGCGCGGCGCCAGGTACGCCGTCTACCGCTACGACGCGGGTCACGGTTCGATGGTCGTCGACGAGCGGCTGCGCCAGTGCGCCTGCGAGATCGCCTTCGTACGGAACATTCTCAGCCCTGGCTGACCCCGCCCGCGCCCCCTTCCATCGCGCGGATCATCTTCGTCCGCGCGCACGAACGTTCGCGATTTGGTACTCGTGTGACAGTCGTCAACCATTTCATCCGCGCGAGGATGCGAGGACTGGAGTCGACAGGTGCCCGATCGGGTACGACGCATGGGTCTGCTCCACCAGTTTCGGCAGCGCCGTGGTCCCGGAGGTGGAGTACAGCACCAGCGGGTCGCGGGCGAACGTGGTGCCGTCCAGCCGCAACTCCTGTTGATAGTTCTCGGAGTCGTCGTACTCGATCCAGCCGAGCACCGGCGCGCCGACGGCGATCCGGATAAACGTGCCCTGCACCGTACGAAACATCGGCGCGTCGACCGACCTGGCCACCACGAACCGCGCGCCACCGCGCCGCACCCGGTCCTGCAGATCAGAGGTATTCAGCAGGGTGCTCGCCGGGATGATCACCGC
>DASQFG010000340.1:0-4753 GCA_035633315.1 Nakamurella sp.
GCGGCGGATCGATCCCGAGGTCGAACGCAGAGAAGCCCCGGCGGCCGGTCTGTCACCCGGCGAGTTCGCCGACCTGGTCGCACCTAGTCTGTTCGCCGAACCCAGGGTGGTCGTCGTCCGAGGTGCCCAGGAGTCATCGAAGGAACTCGCCGCGGCATTGGTGTCGTATGCGGCGGATCCGGTCGACGCGGTGACGCTGGTGGTCCACCATGCCGGTGGGGCCAGGAACAAGCAGCTCGCCGACGCGCTGACCAAGGCGGGAGCGGCCGTGCTGGTCTGCAACAAGATCACCAGACCGGCCGAGCGGATCGACTTCGTCCGGACCGAGATCAAACGGGCCGGCGGCACGACGACGCCCGACGCCGTCGCGGCGCTGGTCGACGCGGTGGGGTCGGATCTGCGGGAGCTGGCGTCCGCTGCGAGTCAGATGGTGGCGGACACCGACGGCCTGGTCGACGAGAGCGCGGTGCACCGGTACTACCGCGGCCGGGCTGAGGTCACCGGGTTCACCATCGCTGACGCGGTCGTCGCCGGGGATCTGCCCGCGGCCCTGGAGTCGCTGCGCTGGGCCGAGGGGGTCGGCGTGGCGCCCGTGCTGATCGCGGACGCGCTGGCCGACGGCATCCGGACGGTGGCGAAGGTGTCCGGCGCGCGTCCGGGCAATTCCTACGCGCTCGCCGCTGAGCTGGGGATGCCGCCGTGGAAGATCGACAAGGCACGGACCGCGGCGCGGGGATGGACGCCGGCCGGGCTCGCGGTGGGGATGGCGTTGGTGGCGGACCTGAATGCTTCGGTCAAGGGCGCCGCCGCGGATCCGGACTACGCACTGGAGAAGGCGGTGATGGATCTGGTGGCAGCGCGACGCAAGCGGTAGAGATGCTGGCAGGGCGTGGGCATCGGACCGAGCGCGGGTTGAGGGCTCGATCGGCGGACGACACGGCTGATGCGGCCGGTGCGCGCGTTGATCGGACCGAACGAAGGTCACACCGAGAGCAGCTCACGCAAAGAACCCGGCCGGCAAGAGCCGACCGGGTACGTGTCGAACGACCGGGTACGTGTCGAACGACCGGGTACGTGTCGAACGTGCGGGTACGTGTCGATCGACCGGGTACGTGCGGCGTGGTGCGCGCAGCGAATCGCGTTGGGTGGTGACTGACGTAGCGCGGACCCGCCGATCAGAACCCGCTGACCTCCTGGATCAGAGGGCGTTGACCTGGTGGGCGAGCGCCGACTTGCGGTTCGCGGCCTGGTTGGTGTGGATGACGCCCTTGGAGACGGCCTTGTCCAGGCTGCGCGAAGCGGTGACCAGTTCGGCCTGCGCGGTCGCTTTGTCGCCAGCGTCCACGGCGGTCCGCACCCGGCGAACAGCCGTCTTCAGGGCCGACTTGACCGACTTGTTGCGCAAACGCGCAGCTTCGTTTGTCCGGATGCGCTTGATCTGGGACTTGATATTGGCCACGCCGGATTGCCTTCGTTTCTTCGGTTTCGGTCAGTGATGACCTGGGTCTGATGTTCGGTCTGCTGCCGCGATGCCTGCTCCCGCGACGCACGCGATCTTCGAGATTACCAGCAGCGTCGCCGGGCACCCAAATCCCCGGCGCCATTCACCCCGGCCGCCCGGTCGTCAGGCACACGGCAGCGCATCGGGATCCGGCCGGCCATCCGCGTCCAGGGCCGCCACCGTCCAGGCGATGACCGTAGGGTCGGCCGGCAGGTGCACATGGTCGACGGGGTCGGCCGGGCACCGATCCTGGACCACCAACGCCCGGACCCGGTCGGCCGGGCCCAGCGGGACCTGAGACGCGACGGGGGTCACCACCGTGTCCTTGCTGGTCGAGACCACGGCGTAGCGCACGTCGCCGTCCAGGTCGCCCCCCTCGGCCAACCCGGTGAGCAGCGCGGACCCGGATCGCTGGTCCTCGCAGGCCGGGCACACGCCGCCGGGCAGCGAGCCGAGCAGCGGTGAATCCGTGCCGTGGAAGGACGGGGCGATCAACACGGCCGTGCCGACGGATGCGGCGAGGTCGTCGTCGCGCAGCGCGGTCCGCAGCACCAGGCCGCCTTGCGAGTACCCGACAGCGTCGACCTGATCCGCGCCGGTGACGCCCAGCACCGTCCGGATGAAAGCAGCGACCTGCGCGGCCGACGTCCGCACCGGTGCGGTGCCGTTCGAGCCGTACCCGAGTGCGTAGACGCAGCGTCCCGACGACTGCAGCGCCGGAACCATCGGCGAGAAATTGGACGCCACGGTGGAGAAGGTGCCGTGCAGGAGCACCACCGGCGGTGCGTCCGACCGACACTCTGGATCGTTGACACCGGCGATCCCGACCGTCGGCAGCGCCGGAACCACCGACGAGGAATTGGTCGATGTGGGCGCCGTAGAGGTGGAGGGCGGGGTCGGCATCGGGGTCGGGACAGCCGGCTCGCCGGCGTTCGTCGGCACTGGTGACCCAGAGCCCGTGAAGGTGGTCGGCACGGCGACGGTCGACCCCGTGATCGTCGGAACGTCGATCACGCCGGACCCTGAAAGCGACGACGAGGGCGCGATGTCGGTGAGCGAGATGGGTGCGGCCGCCGGCGCAGGGTCTGCCGAACACCCGACGACCGGGAGCGTCATCAGGGCCGCCGCGACCGCGGCGGGAATCACCAAGGGGCGGCGTGGTTGGACGATGCGCATGTCCCTGCAACGGTAACCGCGAGCTGCCTGCACGATGGTCCGATGATCACCACGCGCCGCATCCGGCTGTTCCTCATCGTGCTGCTGACCTCATCCGGCGTGCTGCATTTCCTCCGGCCCGCGCCGTTCGTTGCGATCGTGCCCCGATCGCTGCCGCATCCCGGTGTTCTGGTGGCGATCAGCGGAGCGGCAGAACTGCTCTGCGCGGGTTTGCTCGCCCATCCGTCCGGTCGACGGCTGGGTGGTCCGGCCAGTGCCGCGCTGTTCGCGGCGGTGTTCCCGGCGAACGTGTCGATGGCGCTGCGCTCCGGCTCCCGCCCGTGGTGGTTCCGGGTGATCGCGTGGGCTCGGCTGCCGCTGCAGATCCCGTTGGTCGTGGGAGCGTTGCGGGTCGGACGCGGGACCGAACGCTGATCAGTCCCGCAGGAACGCTGCCTCAGCTTGGCGCGACAATGCCCGCCCGCGAGGCGGAATCCCACGAGTAGACCTGACGGCCGCCGATGAACACCGACAGCGCCCGCTGCATCACGTCCAGCGGATCGCCGCTCCACAGCACCAGATCGGCATCCTTGCCGACGGCGATCGAGCCGACGCGGTCGTCGACGCCCATCACCCTGGCCGGGTTGATGGTGATCGCCCGCAGTGCGGTCTCCCGGTCCAGGCCCTCCTTGATCGACAGCGTCGCCTGGTGCACGAGGAAGTTGATCGGCACCACCGGATGATCGGTGATGATCGAGATCTCCACCCCGGCCGCCGCGAGCCTGCCGGGGTTGGCCAGCGAGCGGTTGCGCAGTTCGACCTTCGAGCGGGTGGTGAACAGCGGCCCGATCAACACCGGAATGCCTTTGGCGGCCAACAGGTCCGCGATCAGATGAGCCTCGGTGCCGTGGTCGATCACCAGCCGGTAGCCGAACTCGTCGGCGATCCTGACCGCGGTCGCGATGTCGTCGGCGCGGTGCGAGTGCTGCCGCCACGGGATCTCGCCGCGCAGCACCCGGCCGATCGCCTCGTGCGTGAGATCCCTTGACGGGGCCGGCTTCCCGGGCTCGGCGTTGGCGAACCTGTCCAGATAGTTCTCTGCGTCGACGAACGCCTTGCGAATCACCGCGGCGGTGCCCAGCCGGGTGGACGGGGTCTGATTCTTGTCGCCGTACACGCGTTTCGGGTTCTCCCCGAGCGCGGACTTGAGTCCGGACGGGGACCGCAACACCATCTCGTCGACTGTCCGGCCGTGGGTGTGCACCGCGACGGTGAGACCGCCGATCGCGTTGCCCGAACCGGGATTGACGTTGGCCGTGGTGATCCCGCCGGCCAACGCGTCGTCGAAACCGATATCGGCGGGATTGATGGCGTCCAGCGCCCGCACCGAAGCCGTCACCGGATCGGTCAGCTCGTTGGTGTCAATGCCGGCCCACCCCTCACCCTCTTCGTGCACTCCCAGGTGGGTGTGCGCGTCGATGAATCCCGGCAGCAGCCAACGACCGCTCGCGTCCAGCACGCGGGCGTGATCGGGGACGGCGACGGTGGGGCCGAGGGCGGCGATCCGCCCTTCGGCCACCAGCACGGTGCCGTCGAACGGCTCGCCGTCGATCGGCACGACATGTGCTCCGGTGATGGCCAGCGATGTCATGGCACCCGCAGTCATGGCAGCAGCAGTCATGGCAATGCTGTGCCATCCGATCCATTCGAGGCTGCCCGAGGCGATGAGATCTGGGTGTCCGCGTGGTCAGTGAGCCGTCAGGATTGCAGTCCGATCGAGGGAGTGCGGGATATGGCAGGCGTGCTGTTGGACATGGCGATCTCGCTGGACGGGTTCGTCAGCGGGCCCGCGGGCGCCGACGCGGGGCTCTACGACTGGTACTTCGAGCCGTCCCCGGCCAGCGCCCCGATCGTCGAGGAACTCGTGCGGACCACCGGCGCCATCGTCATCGGACGGGGGGCGTATGGCACCGGCGAGGACGAGGGGTGGGACGACACGCCCTACCACGTCAAGCATTTCGTGGTCACCCACCGGCCGCCGGAGACGCCGGTGAGCGGCTCCGTCGACTTCACCTTCGTCACCGACGGGATCGTTCG
>DASQFG010000341.1:0-3995 GCA_035633315.1 Nakamurella sp.
GCCACCAAGGAGATCGCCATCGAGGTGGTGCACGCCGCCAGCGAGGACGACGCGGTGGAGGTCGGCCGCTCGGTGGCCCGCAACAATCTGGTGAAGACGGCGTTCTTCGGGCAGGACGCCAACTGGGGGCGCATCCTGGCCTCAGTAGGCACAGTGGGACCGTCCGTCGTTTTCGATGCCGACGCCATCGACGTCGCGATCAACGGGGTCTGGATCTGCCGGGCCGGCGCGACCGGGGACGACCGGGACGCGGTGGACCTCACCGGCCGATCGGTGCGGGTGGTCATCGACCTGCACGCGGGCACCGAGACCGCGACGATCCTGACCAACGATCTCTCGCACGCCTACGTGCACGAGAACTCGGCGTATTCAACATGAGCACGGCGAGCACGGTGAGCACCGCCACAATGAACGACGTCGAGGCCCGCCGTCCGGCCGAACTGGAGGGCGCCCAGCAGCGCGCCGAGGTGCTGGCCGATGCGCTGCCGTGGCTGCGCCGATTCTCCGGTGCCATTGTGGTGGTCAAATACGGCGGCAACGCGATGACCGACGAGACGCTCAAGGCCGCCTTCGCCGCCGACATGGTGTTCCTGCGCACCGTCGGCCTGCGCCCCGTGGTGGTGCACGGCGGCGGCCCGCAGATCAGCGCCATGCTGAAAAGGCTCGGCCTGCAAGGAGAATTCAAGGGCGGCTTCCGGGTCACCACGCCAGACACGATGGACATCGTGCGGATGGTGCTGGTCGGGCAGGTCGGCCGCGAACTCGTCGGCTTGATCAACTCCTACGGCCCGCTGGCCGTCGGGATGTCGGGCGAGGACGCCAAACTGCTGACCGCGGCGCGCCGGGATGTGCTGGTGGACGGCGTGGCCACCGACATCGGGTTGGTCGGCGACGTGGTCGACGTGAACCCCGGCGCCGTGCTGGATCTCATCGACGCCGGCCGGATCCCGGTGGTGTCCACCGTCGCACCGGACGTCGACGGGGTGGTGCACAACGTCAACGCCGACACCGCCGCGGCCGCGCTTGCCGTCGCGCTGGGTGCCGCGAAACTGGTGATGCTCACCGATGTCGAAGGCGTCTACGCCAACTGGCCGGACCGCGGCTCGCTGCTGTCCAAGATCTCCGCGGACGCGCTGGAATCCCTGCTGCCGTCCCTGGAGGCGGGCATGGTGCCCAAGATGGAGGGTTGCCTGCGGGCCGTCCGCGGGGGAGTGGCCGCCGCGCACGTCATCGACGGCCGGGTGCCGCACGCCGTGTTGCTGGAAATCGTCACCACGGAGGGCGTCGGCACGATGGTCCTCCCGCACCTGGAGGACCCGTCATGACAGCACCTGTGAGCGCGACAATTCCCGCGCAACAACAACTGTCCGGCAACGACAAGGCGGCGCAGCGCTGGTCGCAGGCGTTGATGGACAACTTCGGCATCCCGCCGGTGGAGTTGGTCAGCGGATCCGGTGCGGTCGTCACCGATGTCGACGGTCGGCGGTACCTGGACCTGCTGGGCGGCATTGCGGTGAATTCCCTCGGCCATGCCCACCCAGCCGTGGTGCGCGCGGTCTCCGAGCAGATCGCCACCCTCGGCCATGTGTCGAACTTCTTCACCCACCCCACGGTGCTCGAACTGGCCGAAAGGTTGCTCGACATCAGCGGTGTCCGCGGCAACGGCCGGGTGATCTTCGGCAACTCCGGCGCCGAGGCCAACGAGGCGGCGTTCAAGATGGCCCGCCGCACCGGCCGGCCCCGGATCATCGCGGCCGACGGTGCGTTCCACGGCCGGACCATGGGAGCGCTGGCGGTCACCGGCCAGCCCGCCAAGCGCGCGCCCTTCGAACCGATGCCGCCCGGCGTGGAATTCGTTCCCTACGGGGACATCCCGGCCCTGGAGGCCGCCGTCGACGGCACCGTGGCCGCACTCTTCCTCGAACCGATCATGGGTGAGGCGGGCGTCATCCCCGCGCCCGACGGGTACCTGGCCGCGGCCAGGCGGATCACCGCAGAGCACGGCGCGCTGCTGATCATCGACGAGGTGCAGACCGGCATCGGCCGCACCGGCGGCTGGCTGGCGCACCAGAAGACCGGCATCGTTCCCGACGTGATCACCCTGGCCAAGGGGTTGGGCGGCGGGATGCCGATCGGCGCGGCCATCGGCATCGGCGACGCGGCGCACCTGCTGCAACCCGGTCAGCACGGCTCCACCTTCGCCGGCAACCCGGTGTGCGCGGCAGCGGCCCTGGCGGTGCTGCGAACGATCGAGAGTGACGGCCTGCTCGACCATGTCGACGCGCTGGGCAAGCACATCGCCAGCGGCGTCGAGGATCTCGAGCACCCGGTGATCGGCCACGTCCGTGGCGCCGGCCTGCTGCTGGGCATCGTGCTCACCGAGAATGTCGGTGCCCGGGCGGTACTGGCCGCCCGCGATGCGGGCTTCATCATCAACGCGCCCGCACCGGATGTGCTGCGACTGGCGCCCCCGCTGATCCTGACGCAGGAGCAGGCAGACAGTTTCGTGGCGGCGCTGCCCGGGATTCTCGACGCAGCCGTGCCCACGAACACCGCTCCCACGAACACCGAGAAAGGCTGACCCGTGACCGCCCAGCCCGTCCGGCATTTCCTGCGTGACGACGATCTGTCCCCCGACGAGCTGCTCGCGGTTCTCGGTCGCGCGGATGCCTACAAGGCCGACCGCACCGGCTTCACTCCGCTGGCAGGCAAGGCCGTCGCGGTGGTGTTCGAGAAGAACTCCACCAGGACCAGGCTGTCCTTCGAGGTCGGCATCCGCCAGCTCGGCGGCCAGCCGGTGATCGTGGACGCGCGCACGTCGCAGCTCGGGCGGGAGGAGACCATCGAGGACACCTCGCGGGTGCTGTCCCGCTACGTGGATGCGGTGGCGATCCGGACGTTCGCCCAGCGCCGGATCAACGCGCTGGCCGGGGTGTCGACGGTGCCGGTGATCAACGCGCTCACCGACGAATTCCACCCCTGCCAGGTGCTCTCGGACCTGCAGACCATCCGGGAGCGGACGGGCCGGCTGGCAGGATTGGTACTGACCTTCCTCGGCGACGGCGCCAACAACATGGCCCACTCGCTGATGGTCGGTGGGGCGAACGCCGGACTGACGGTGCGGGTCTCAGCGCCGGCAGGGTTCGACCCGCACGGCGACATCCTGCTCGACGCCAAACGCCGGGCCGCCGAGACCGGGGGATCCATCGCGCTGGTCGCCGATCCGCGGGCCGCGGTCGACGGCGCCGACGTGGTCGTCACCGACACTTGGGTGTCGATGGGTCAGGAGAACGACGGGCTCGATCGGGTCGGTCCGTTTCGGCCCTACCAGGTCAACACGGACCTGCTCGGCCGGGCCGCCGACGGGGCCATCGTGTTGCACTGCCTGCCCGCCCACCGCGGCTGGGAGATCACCGACGAGGTCATCGACGGACCGGCGTCGGCGGTGTGGGACGAGGCCGAGAACCGGCTGCACGCGCAGAAGGCGCTGCTCGGCTTCCTGCTCGAGGACGCCCAGTGACCACCACGGGGGAGCAGCGCGAATCGGCTGCGCGGCCGGCGGGCGACCAGGGCCGACAATGACCACCAGCAGCGCACCGGCCACCAAGGCGGCCAGGCACGGCCGGATCACCGAGCTCGTCCGCGACCACGTCATCCACTCCCAGACCGAGCTCGCCGAGCTGCTGGCCGACGGCGGTATCGAGGTGACCCAGGCGACACTGTCCCGGGATCTGGAGGAGCTGGGTGCGCTCAAGCTGCGCGGCGTCGACGGTGGCGCGCCGATCTACCGGATCCCGGAGGACGGCGGTCCCCGGCCGATGACCGGCGGCACGTCCAAGCTCGCCCGGCTGCTGGCCGAGCTGCTGGTGTCGTTCGACGGCTCCGGGAATCTGGCCGTGTTGCGGACCCCGCCGGGTGCGGCGCAGTTCCTGGCCTCCGCCATCGACCGGGCCGGCCTGCCGGAGGTGGTCGGGACCATCGCCGGTGACGACACC
>DASQFG010000342.1:0-2973 GCA_035633315.1 Nakamurella sp.
CAATGACCGGATGAGCAGCAGGACGCCGTCGAGCGGCGACCGGGGAGCCGGCGACGGCGCGCGGAAACCCCGCCGTCGTCGCGGCGCCGTCGAACCGCGGCCAGAGCGATCGGGCGGTTCGGCGGCGCGCCCCGCTGTGGAACCCGCCGCCGACCCGGCAGAGTCGCTACGCCGATTCGACCCGCTCGTCCGGGACTGGTTCACCGACGCCTTCGCCGCACCGACCGCCGCGCAGGCCGGCGCCTGGGACGCGATCGGCCGCGGCGAGCACACCCTGGTGGTCGCTCCCACCGGATCGGGGAAGACGTTGGCCGCGTTCCTGTCGGCCATCGACGATCTGGTGTCCCGCGGTTTGGCCGACCGCAGGCCCGATGCGGCGGAGGTCGACCGGACGCCCGCGCGGACGTCGGCGGCCGAGCGGTGCTCGGTGCTGTACCTGTCCCCTCTGAAGGCCCTCGCGGTGGACGTGGAGCGGAACCTGCGGTCACCGCTGACCGGGGTGGGGGCCGTTGCGGCCCGCCGCGGCGTTACCCTGCCGCAGATCACCGTCGCGGTCCGGTCCGGCGACACTCCGTCCGGCGACCGCCGCGCGTTCGCCCGCGACGGTGCCGACATACTGATCACCACACCGGAATCGCTGTTCCTGCTGCTCACGAGCCGAGCCAGGGAGATGCTGAGCGGTGTCCGCACAGTGATCATCGACGAGGTGCACGCCGTCGCCGGCAGTAAGCGGGGCGCTCATCTGGCCGTCTCACTGGACCGGCTCGACGCCCTGCTGGACCGGCCCGCGCAGCGGGTCGGCCTGTCCGCAACGGTCCGCCCGGTCGATGAGGTCGCCCGGTTCCTCGCAGGCGGCCGTCCGGTCACCATCGTCCAACCGCCATCTGCCAAGCAGATCGACGTGGATGTAGTGGTGCCGGTCCCGGACATGAGCGCGATGGGGTCGCCCAGCGACGATCTCACCGGCAAGGCCGCCGGCGAGGTCGCGCGCACCTCCATCTGGCCGCACGTGGAGGAGCGGGTCGTCGATCTGATCGAAAGTCATCGCTCCACCATCGTTTTCGCCAACTCCCGGCGGCTCGCCGAACGATTGACGGCGCGGCTCAACGAGATTCACGCAGAGCGGCTGGAAGCCTCCGGCCTGCGCGACACCGCCGAGCAATCCGGTCCGGCCGCGCAGGTGATGGCGCAGTCCGGCTCGTCGGTGGGCGCGGCGGCGTTGCTGGCCAAGGCCCATCACGGGTCGGTGTCCAGGGAGCAGCGCTCGCAGATCGAGGAGGAGCTGAAGACCGGGCTGCTCCCAGCGGTGGTCGCCACGTCGTCGCTGGAACTCGGCATCGACATGGGCGCGGTGGACCTGGTGATCCAGGTCGAGGCCCCGCCGTCGGTGGCCAGCGGTCTGCAGCGCATCGGCCGGGCCGGACACCAGGTCGGAGCGCCCAGCCATGGGGTGATGTTCCCGAAGTTCCGCGGCGACCTGATCTCCGCCGCGGTCGTTGCCGGGCGGATGCGGGACGGTGCCATCGAAAAGCTCTCGGTGATCGCCAACCCGCTGGACATCGCGGCCCAGCAGATCGTGGCCATCTGTGCGATGGACCCGATCACCGTCGACGGGGTGCACGCGCTGCTGCGCAGGTCGGCGCCGTTCGCCTCGCTCGGCAGGGGTGCCCTGGAATCGGTGCTGGACATGCTCTCCGGCCGGTACCCCAGCGAGCAGTTCGCCGAATTGCGGCCGCGGCTGACCTGGGATCGGGTGACCGGTGAGCTCGTCGGCCGGCCCGGCGCCCAGCGCTTGGCGGTCACCTCCGGCGGCACCATTCCCGACCGGGGCTTGTACGGCGTGTTCCTCGCCGGCGCCGACAATTCCCGATCCGGTGCGGGCCGTCGGGTCGGTGAGCTGGACGAGGAGATGGTGTACGAGTCACGGGTGGGTGACGTCTTCGCCCTCGGCTCCAGTTCCTGGCGGATCGTCGACATCACCCACGATCAGGTGCTCGTGCTGCCGGCCCCGGGACTGCCCGGCCGGCTTCCGTTCTGGAAGGGCGACACGCTGGGTCGGCCCGCCGAACTCGGCCGGGCACGCGGATCGTTCGTCCGGGAGATCGCGGCCGGCTCCGCCGAGGTCGCGCGTAAGACACTGGCCGACGCCGGTCTGGACGACTTCGCGCAGCGCAACCTGATCGAGTACCTGACCGAGCAGCAGAATGCCACCGGGGTTGTCCCGGACGAGAAAACCCTGGTGGTGGAACGGTTCCGGGACGAACTGGGCGACTGGCGGGTAGTGCTGCATTCCCCGTACGGGGCCGCCGTGCACGCCCCGTGGGCGCTGATCATCGCGGCCAGGATGCGCGAGCGGTACGGCGTGGATGTCGCCGCGATGCACGCCGACGACGGCATCGTGCTGCGACTGCCGGACGTCGAGTACGAGGACGGCCCACCGGACTTCTCCGAGTTCGTGGTGTTGGATCCGGAGACGGTGCAGGCGGAGGTCACCGCCGAGATCGGCGGCGCGGCGGTCTTCGCCTCCCGGTTCCGGGAATGCGCCGCCCGGGCATTGCTGCTGCCGCGCAGGCAGATCGGCCGGCGCCAGCCGCTGTGGCAGCAGCGGCAGCGGGCCACCCAGCTGCTCGAGGTGGCCTCGGCGTACCCGTCGTTCCCGATCGTCGCGGAGGCGGTGCGGGAATGCCTGTCCGACGTCTTCGACGTGCCTGCGCTGATCGAGGTGATGCGCGAGCTGCGCGCCCGCACGGTCCGGGTGGTCGAGGTGACCACCAGCAGTCCGTCGCCGTTCGCGTCCTCGCTGTTGTTCGGCTACGTCGCGCAGTTCCTCTACGAGGGCGATTCCCCGCTGGCCGAGCGGCGCGCCGCCGCTCTCACCGTCGATCCGACGTTGCTGGCCGAATTGCTCGGTCACGGCGATGGCCTGGCGCTGCGGGATCTGCTGGATCCGCAGGCGCTGGCCGACATCGAGGC
>DASQFG010000343.1:0-2762 GCA_035633315.1 Nakamurella sp.
GCGGCCACGTCCCACGCCTTCACGCCTTCCTCGAAGTAGCCGTCGACGGCGCCCGCGGCCACCGAGCAGAGATCCAGCGCCGCCGAGCCGATGCGCCGGATGTCGCGCACCCGCGGCAGCAGCCCGGCGATCAACGCGCCCTGTGCCGCCCTTCGTTCCGGGCTGTACCCGAAACCCGTTGCCAGCAAGGCACGATCCATCGGCACCGGGTCGTTGACCTGCAACCGGCGGCCGTTCGCGAACGCGCCGCCACCGCGGGTGGCCCAGAACGTCCGGTCGATGGTCGGGCTGTAGACGACGCCGGCCAGGCCGCCGTCGGCGTCCTCGACCGCGATGCTCACCGAGAAGTTGTCGAGCTGGTACAGGTAGTTGACCGTGCCGTCCAGCGGATCGATCACCCAGCGCAGACCCGATGACGACGGCCGCGACGCGCCCTCCTCGCCGAGCAGGCCGTCGTCCGGCCGCTCGCCGGTGATCAACTCGACCAGCAGCGCCTCGGCCGCGCGATCGGCGTCCGACACCGGGTCGGTGGCCGAGGTCTTGGTGTCCAGCCCCTGGATCCGGCCGTACCTGGCGAGGAGTTCGGCGCCCGCGGCGTGGGCGCCCCGGGTGGCCAGGTCGAGCAGGGCTGAGAGATCGGGATCAGCGGCGGTGGTCATCCGGCCATCCTCTCGCGCCGCCGCCCGGTCGGTGCCTGGGCCGTCCGGCGGGTCACCTGTTACTCGGCGTGCAAAGCCGAATCCGGTTGTCCCACTTGCCATCCGGTGAACGTGACGGTGAGCCCGTCACGTTCCGGGGCGCAGCAGTAGGGACCGGCGTACGCGATGGCCGCCGGGTCGATCGGTGCCAACCTCAGCAGTCGCCACGGATCCTCGGCGGTCCGCACCCGGACGGTCAACGCGGTGCCGGACCGGCTCACCCGGATCGTCACCTCCCGGCCGGCCCAGTCCGGGATCGGCGCGACCGACCAGTCCGAGACGTTGTCGGTGACGACCGTCGACGCCTGCAACGCCCCGTCGCAGAACTCCGCACCAGCCTTCGTCCACCGGGCTTCGTCGATCCGGACCAGTACCCCGGCCTGGTCGAACTGCTGGTCGAAATCGGCGAGAAACGAGACCTCGACAGCCATCTCGTCCGGCAGATCGGTGAGCAGCGCATGGGCGCTGTCCCGGACGAACCCGTAGGACGTGGCCCGCCAGGCGTCGCTGCCGGACATGGCGCGAACCTTCAGCCGCCCGCGCTCGATGCCCGCGCTCGGCGGCCGGTTCAGCCACCAGCCCTGCCGCCAGTCCACCCGCTGCATGCCGTCCACGGCTCTGACACTGCCACAGCCACCGGTGGTCGGCCCGCCTCCCCGCCCGGCGGCTAACCTGGCTCGTCATGGACCTTCGTATCTTCACCGAGCCCCAGTTGGGTGCGTCGCACGCGGACCTGCTCGCGGTCGCCAGAGCGACCCGGGAGGGAGGATTCTCCGCGTTCTTCCGCTCCGACCACGTGCTGACCATGGGCGGCGACGGCCTGCCGGGGCCGTCCGAATCGTTCGTCAACCTGGGCGCGATCGCCACCCAGGTGCCCGACATCCGGCTCGGCACACTGGTCACGTCAGCGACCTTCCGGCACCCGTCGATGGTGGCGATCGCGGCCGCGCAGATCGACGACATCTCCGGTGGCCGAATGGAACTCGGCATCGGCTCCGGCTGGTACGAGCCCGAGCACAAGGCGTACGGACTCGACTTCGGATCGTCCTTCGGGGAGCGCTTCGACCGGCTGACCGAGCAACTGGAGGTCATCACCGGGCTGTGGGCCACGCCGATCGGCGGCGGGTTCGATCACACGGGCCGGCACTACACCCTGGCCGGAGCGCCCGGCCTGCCGAAGCCGCAGCAGAAGGCCGCGGATGGCACACCGCGGGTGCCGATCATCATCGGTGGGCACGGGCCGAAGAAGACGCCGGCGTTGGCGGCCAGGTTCGCCGACGAGTTCAACGTCGGCTTCGTCGACTTCGATTCCACCACAACGCAATTCGGCCGGGTCCGGGCCGCCTGCGAAGCTGCCGGCCGTGATCCCGGCTCGCTGGTCTATTCCGTCGCGCACCCGGTCTGTGTCGGCGTCGACGAGGCGGAGTTCCGTCGGCGCGCGGCGGCCATCGGGCTGGATCCCGAGCAGGCGCGGATCAGCCCGTTCGCCGGCACCGTCGCCGAGGTCACCGACACCATGGCGCGGTGGGCGGCGGCCGGCGTGCAACGCGGGTACCTGCAGGTGCTGGACCTGTCCGACCTGGATCACATCGCGTTGGTGGCGCAGGAGATCCTGCCGGCGGCGCGCTCCTGGTAGCGCCGTCAGCTCCTGTCACCGATGACGGCGCGCTGGGCCCGGGTGTCGGTGTCGGTCCAGGTGGCGGGTGCGCCGAGGGCGACCCAGCCGTTCACGGCGTCGGGCCCGTACCGGTGGCCGTGGCCGACCGGGACAGCGTCGGCGAAGGCAGGTCGTCCTTGACCTGTGAGCAGGTGACGACAGGGAACGCCCAGAATGTCTGTCAAGGACACAGGCACAGCGATGATCACGGCTGACGAGGCGTGGTGATCAAGGGTTGGTTGTCAGGCGGGCAGCCGTAGTCGGCGACCTGAGTTCTCACCGATAGCTGGGTCGAGGAAGCCGTTGCTGAGTTCCACCTCAGTTCGGGCCCGCTCGTACGTGCTCCAGTCGATGGCCGCGGTCCATTGTTGGGCGAACGTCAGCGTGCTGATCAGGGACTCACCCGC
>DASQFG010000344.1:0-6102 GCA_035633315.1 Nakamurella sp.
GGGCATTGCGGCGTGCTGACCGCGTCGGGTGAGGTCGACAACGACGCGACGCTGGAGCGGTACCGGGAGATGGCCGTCGCACAGGCCAGCTCCGGTGCGGATCTGGTGGGCACGTCGGGGATGATGGACGGCCAGGTCGGCGCGGTGCGAGCCGCCCTGGACGCGGCGGGTTTCACCGACACCGGCGTGTTCGCCTACGCGGCCAAGTACGCCTCTGCCTTCTATGGCCCGTTCCGGGAGGCGGTGGACTCGGCGCTCATCGGCGACCGGCGCAGCTACCAGCAGGACCCGGCGAACCGGCGGGAGGCCGCCCGCGAGGTCGCGCTGGACATCGCCGAGGGTGCCGACCTGGTGATGGTCAAGCCCGCGATGAGCTACCTGGACATATTGGCCGACGTCGCAGCGATGCCGGAAGTGACGGTTCCAGTTGCCGCGTATCAGGTCTCGGGCGAGTACGCGATGATCGAGGCCGCCGCGGCGAACGGCTGGATCGACCGGGACCGCGCGATCGTCGAGACCCTGACCTCGATCCGAAGGGCGGGCGCGCAGATCGTGCTGACCTATTGGGCGGCCGAGGTGGCAGCGACACTGGTTGCACCGCAATAGCACTTGCAGCGCACAGCTCCATGTCACCAGGGCACCGAAACACCGAACGAGGAGAGAGCGCAGATGGCACAGCGCAGCAGCGCACCCGGCGAGTCGACCACGCTGCCCGGCCCCGCGGTTGCCGAAGCGGGCGTCGAGCACGTGCCGGCCAGCGCCGCGCTGTTCGCGCGGGCCCTTGAGGTCACCCCGGGCGGGGTGAACTCACCCGTGCGGGCCTTCCGTTCGGTGGGCGGCACACCGCGTTTCATGGTGTCAGGTTCGGGCGCGAGGATCACCGATGCCGATGGCAACAGCTACGTCGACCTGGTCGGGTCCTGGGGGCCGATGATCCTCGGTCACGCGCATCCCGCGGTGCTGGAGGCCGTGTCCGCGGCGGTGTCCAGAGGCCTGTCGTTCGGCACCCCGGGCGAGGGCGAGGTCGCCTTGGCGGAGGAGATCGTCGCCAGAGTCGCTCCGGTGCAGCAGGTTCGGCTGGTCTCCTCCGGCACCGAGGCCACCATGTCGGCGATCCGGCTGGCCCGCGGCTTCACCGGAAGGTCGAAGATCATCAAGTTCGCCGGCTGCTACCACGGGCACGTGGACGCGTTGCTGGCCTCCGCGGGTTCGGGCGTGGCGACCTTCGCGCTGCCCGATTCCGCGGGGGTCACCAAGGCCACCACCGCAGAGGTGATCGTGCTGCCCTACAACGATCTCGCGGCCGTCACCGACGCCTTCGCCCAGCACCCGGGCGAGATCGCCGCGGTCATCACCGAAGCCGCCGCCGCGAACATGGGGGTCGTGCCGCCGGTCGAGGGCTTCAACGCGGGACTGGCCGAGGCCGCCCACGCCGACGGTGCGCTGCTGATCACCGACGAGGTGATGACCGGTTTCCGGGTGAGCCGGTCCGGCATGTTCGGGCTGGACGGCGCCCACCAGGGGTGGACCCCGGACCTGATGACCTTCGGCAAGGTGATCGGGGGCGGCCTGCCGGTCGGCGCCTTCGGCGGGCGGGCCGACATCATGAACTACCTGGCGCCTGTCGGTCCGGTGTACCAGGCCGGCACGCTGTCCGGGAACCCGATCGCCACCGCCGCCGGACTGGCCACCCTGCGCGGCTGCGGCGATGCTGTCTACCGCCACCTGGACGAGACCGCCTACACAGTAGGGAATCTCGTCTCCGTAGCGCTGGCCGGCGCGGGAGTGCCGCACCGGTTGCAGCGGGCCGGGAACCTGTTCTCGGTGTTCTTCGCCGAGGGTGAGGTGACCAACTACGACCAGGCGAGGCGGCAGTCGAGCCCGGCCTACGCGGCGTTCTTCCACGGAATGCTCGACGCCGGGGTGTACCTGCCGCCGTCGGCATTCGAGGCCTGGTTCGTGTCCGCGGCGCACGACGACACGGCCGTCGAGCGGATTGCCTCGGCGCTGCCGGCCGCCGCGCGAGCGGCGGCGTCCGTCCTGGGCTGACCGAGGGCTGCACCGCTTGCGACGAGCGGGAACCCGGCGCCGCTGTTCATCCAGTAGAAATACCGACCGCGGTCCGACATCTTTGGCGGCGGCGACACCACGGTCGCTAGCATCCAATTGGCTGCGGCGGACCGACCGTGCGCTGTGCCGGCAACGAGTGTGGGCGTGGCGACGAACCGATCCACGCCCGGGCTCCCGTTTGAGTGTGGAGGAGCTGCCATGTCCCAGCCAGTGTCGGACCCGACCCGTTGGCTCACCGATCTGATGAAGGCCCAGCAAACGGTGCTGTGGCCGGGCGTCAATCTCACCGACACGAAGGCGATCGCCGACACCCAGGCCGCGGCGGCCGCAGCCGCCGCGCCGTGGACGCAGGCGGTCACCGCGTTCACCGAATGGCAGCTGGACAGCCTCAAGCAGATGACGGCGCCGTGGACCGCTGCCTGGTCCGCGTTCGGCCTGCCGACACCACCGGCCGGTGCGGCCACCGCGCCGTCAGGAGCGAAGACGATCGGCGACCGGCGCTTCGCCGACGAGGCGTGGACCAAGGACCCGCGGTACGAGGCCCTGGCCAAGACCTACCTCGCGCAGACGGACCTGATCCGCAAGGCCCTCGACGCGTCGCCGCTGGACGAGCGGAGCAAGGCCCAGTGGGGTTTTGCGTTGCGGCAGGTGGCTGACGCGCTCAGCCCGGCGAACACGTTGGCCACCAACCCGGAGGCACTGCAGTTGGCGATGGAGACCGGCGGGGCGAGCCTGGTGCAGGGCCTGCAGCTGTTCACCGAGGACCTGGCCAAGGGTCGGATCTCGATGACCGACGACAAGGCCTTCGAGGTCGGCGTCAACGTCTGCACCACCCCAGGCAGCGTGATCTACCAGAACGAACTGATCCAGCTGATCCAATACACCCCGACCACCACCAAGGTCTACAAGCGTCCGCTGGTGATCGTGCCGCCGTGCATCAACAAGTACTACATCCTCGACCTGCAGCCGGCGAACTCCTTCGTGGCGCATGCGGTGGCCGAGGGCCACACCGTGTTCCTGGTCTCCTGGCGCAACGCGAGCGCCGACCAGGGCAAGCTCACCTGGGACGACTACCTGGAGCAGGGCGTGATCCGCGCGCTCGAAGTGGCGCAGACCATCACCAAGGCAGACAAGGTGAACACCCTTGGCTTCTGCGTCGGCGGCACGCTGCTGGCAAGCGCTCTCGCGGCGCTGGCTGCGCGCGACGAGCACCCCGCGGCCAGCATGACGCTCCTGACCACCATGCTCGATTTCTCCGACACCGGCGAGATCGGTCTGCTCGTCACCAAGGAAGGGGCGGACGCGCGAGAGAAGGCGATCGGCAAGGGCGGCCTGCTCAAGGGCAGCGAGCTGGCACAGGTGTTCGCCTCGCTGCGCGCCAACGACCTGATCTGGCCGTACGTGGTGAAGGGGTATCTGAAGGGGCAGGCGCCGCCCGCGTTCGACCTGCTGTACTGGAACAGCGACGACACCAACCTGCCGGGGCCGATGTTCTGCTGGTACGTCCGGAACACCTACCTGGAGAACAAGCTCCGCGAACCCGGGGGCACCGTCCAGCTGGGTCAGAAAGTGGATCTGGGTCGCATCGAGCTGCCGACGTTCGTCTACGCGTCCAAGGAAGATCACATCGTGCCGTGGAAGGCGGCCTATGCGAGCACCCAGATCCTCAAGGGCGACAGTGCTTTCGTGCTGGGCGCCAGCGGCCACATCGCCGGGGTGATCAACCCGCCGGCGAAGAAGAAGCGCAACTACTGGGTGCACACCGAGCAGGCCCCGCTGGACGACGATGCCGACCGCTGGTTCGAGACCGCCGAGTCCGTTCCGGGCAGTTGGTGGCCGCGGTGGGACGAGTGGCTCGCGCAGTTCGGCGGCACCAAAATCAATGCCCGCAAGAAGCTAGGCAACCCAGAATTCACCCCGATCGAGGACGCACCGGGGGCTTACGTCAAGGAGAAGGCCTCCTGACCCGAGCCGTGCGTCGGCAGGTGACATGGCGCGGCAGCCTGTGACGTTGTGGTCACCACGGAACATCCGGTCGGATTACCCGGCCGGATGTTCCGTTCTGCGCGGCGGAATGCTCCCTCACCACCCCGGAACACAGTCGCTCCTCGGGCCTGAAGGCGGATTCGGGAGGATGATGTCACCGTAGGTCACGGGGAGGTTTCTCAGCGCAACTGCGGCACCAGTCCGCCTGCCACGCTGAGCGGCCGGCGCATCACCAAGGGGAGGCGATCCCGATGTCTGACGGACCACGCGCGGCGACCGAAGGTGGAGTAGTCGCGGACGACACCCAGGCCGCGCACCGCGGTGCGGTTCCTGGTGCGCGCCCGGCAGGCCCGGAGCCCGCGCCGGCCGACAATCCGCCCTCGGGGTCACCAACGCCAACCCCGGGCCGACCGGCGCCCCCGTCGGTGTGGGTGCTGGTCGCGTTGATCATGGTCGCCACGGTGGCGAACCTGAACCTGGCGGTGGCCAACGTCGCACTGCCGGACATCGGCAAGGCGTTCGACGCGAGCCAGACCGCCTTGAACCTGGTGTCCGTCGGGTACTCCCTCGGCCTGGCCGCTTCCGTGCTCTATTTCGGCGCGGTCGGTGACCGGTACGGCCGGAAGCTGATGCTGATCCTCGGCATGAGCCTGACCATTCCGGCCTGCCTGCTGGCCGCCTACGCCCCGTCTATCGAGGTGCTCTTCCTGGCCCGGCTGCTCGGCGGGCTCGCGGCCGGGATGGCCTACCCGACCACGCTGGCGCTGATCACCGCTTTATGGAAGGGACCCGCCCGCACCAAGGCCATCGCACTGTGGTCCGCCACGGGCGGTGCCATCGCCGCGCTCGGATCGCTGCTCGCCGGGTGGTTGCTCGATCACTTCGCCTGGGGCTCGGTGTTCCTGGTCACCGCCCCGCTGGCGGTGGTCGCACTGATCATGGCCATCCTGCTGGTGCCCGCCCACGTCAACGAGACTGCCGACCCGGTGGACAACCTCGGCGGGATCATGTCGATCGTGCTGATCGCCTCCTTCGTGCTGGCCATCAATTTCGCGCCGGTCCCCGGTTCGGGCACCTTCGCGGTGGTCCTCGGGGCGGTCGCGCTGGTGGCCGGCGTGTTGTTCGTGTGGCGCCAACGTCGTGCGCCGTCGCCGCTGTTCGACCTGCACGTGGCCGCCCGCCGGATCTTCTGGGTCGCGGCGTGCGCCGGCATCATCGTCTTCGGCTCGTTGATGGCCGGAATTTTCATCGGGCAGCAGTTCCTGCAGAACGTGCTGGGTTATTCCCCGCTGGAGTCCGGCGCGGCCATGGTGCCGGCGGCCCTGGCGATGGTGATCGTCGCGCCCTTTTCCGCCAGGTTCATCGGGTCCAGGGGTTCCCGTTTCACCCTGCTGCTGGGCTATGCGTTCTGTGCTCTCGGGCTGCTGGTGGCGCTGGTGTTCTGGCAGGAAGACATTGGATACTGGCCAGTGCTGTCGACGTTTGTCTGCGTCGGCATCGGGGTCGGTCTGGCCGGCACTCCGGCGTCACATTCCCTGACCGGTTCGGTGCCGGTGTCCCGGGCCGGTATGGCATCCGGAACCGCCGACCTGCAAAGGGATCTCGGCGGCGCGGTGATGCAGTCCATGCTGGGTGCACTCTTGACTGCGGGATACGCTTCCGCCTTCGCGTCCATCATCGCTGCTACTCCCGGATCGGAGCAGGTCAGTGCGGCCGCTCGCGGCCAACTGCTGAAGTCGTTCGGTAGCGCCGCGGACATCGCGCAGCGGTACCCGGAATACTCGAATGCCATCATTTCGGCGGCCAAGACGTCCTTCCTCCATGGCGACAAATTGGCCTACATGGTGGGTCTGCTGGTGGTGCTGGGTGGCGCCGCGATTGTGTGGTTCCTTTTCCCGAGGAAGGATCGGGAGCAGGAGTTGCTCGCGGAGTACGCCGCCGAGGACGCGCGGGTGCACGCGAAGTAGGTCGTCGTTCGCGGTGAACCGTCCGGTCCTGTCCACCGATCGGCAGTACCGGCACGAGATCACCCGCTTGCAGGAACAG
>DASQFG010000345.1:0-2128 GCA_035633315.1 Nakamurella sp.
TCCCGGTGCTGTGGGGCAACCGCAACTGGGATCCGTACCTGGCCGACGTCATCCGCGGCGCGCACCGCGACGGCCTGATCAGGTTGCTCGGCCTGGCCACCTCGGCCTACTCGTCCTACTCCTCCTGCCGGCAGTACCGGGAGGACTTCGGGATGGCCCTGTCCTCCACCGATCTCGTCGGCGAGATGCGGATCGACAAGGTCGCCCCCTATCACCACCGCGCCGGTTTCCTCGCGCCGTTCGTCGACGGAACCGCGGCGGCGCTCCGCACCGCGAGAGAGGCGGGCATCGAGATCGCCGACCTGGAGATCGTTTTCACCACGCACTCCATCCCTCGGGTGATGGCCGACACCTCCGGATCCGCCGACCTCGGCGACCACGGACCGGGCGGAGCCTATGTCGCGCAGCATCTTTCGGTCGCGCGGGCGGTGATCGACGGGGTCACGGCGCAGGGCGGTGACGCGCCGAGCTGGCAGCTTGCCTACCAGTCCAGGTCCGGGACACCCTCGGTGCCCTGGCTGGAACCCGACATCAACGATGTGATCAACGATCTCGCCGCCGCCGGCCGTGCCGGGGTCATCGTGGTGCCCATCGGTTTCGTGTCCGATCACGTCGAGGTGGTCTGGGACCTGGACAACGAGGCCGCCGAGTCGGCCGCCGGGCACCGGCTGTTCTTCGCCCGGGTGGGCACCCCGGGCACCGACCCCCGGTTCGTCTCGGCGCTCGCCGACCTCGTCGAGGAGCGGCTGGACGACCGATCGGGCGCCGATCCCAACAGCTCTGATCCCATGACGGGGATCCGGCGCCGCCCGGATTTCTGCGCCGCCGACTGCTGTGCGAACTCGCGGGTCACCCGGCCGACCACGGCTGCGGTCGATTCCGCCGCCGACTGGAGCGGCGTGCCGGTCGATCCCGCAAAGCTGGCCGCCTCGGGGATCCGCGGGACCGTCAAGGGATGAACCGGTGACGCAGCGGGTCCTGACGGTCGGTACCCGAGGCAGTGCGCTGGCCCTCGCCCAGTCCGGCGCGGTGGCCACCATCCTGGCCGAGACTGCCGGCGCGGTCAGCGATCTCGTTCGCATCAAGACCGAGGGTGACGTCAACGCCGGGCCGCTGGCGTCGATCGGCGGAACCGGGATCTTCGTCACCGCGCTGCGTTCCGCCCTGCTGGAGGGCCGCGTCGACGTCATCGTGCATTCGTACAAGGACCTCCCCACCGCGCCGGCGGACGGCCTGACCATCGGGGCGGTGCCCGCCCGGGAAGACCCGGCCGACGCGCTCTGCGCCCGTGACGGGCTGACCCTCGATCAGCTCCCGCCCGGCGCCAGGGTGGGGACAGGCTCGCCCCGGCGCGCCGCGCAGCTGCTCCGGCGCCGACCTGACCTGCTCGTGGAACCGATCCGCGGCAACGTCGACACCCGGCTGCGAATGGTCGGCGACGGCCGGGTGGATGCGGTGGTGCTCGCCGTGTCCGGTCTGGCGCGGCTCGGCCGGACAGTGGCGATCACCCAACGACTCGGTCCCGACATCATGCTGCCGGCCGCCGCGCAGGGCGCGCTGGCCGTGGAATGCCGGTCCGCGGACCGCGACACCGCCTGGTACGCCGGTTCCTTGAGCGCGCTGGATTCGGCCCCGACGCGGGCGGCGGTGACCGCTGAGCGGAGCCTGCTGGCGGCCCTGGAGGCGGGCTGTATCGCACCGGTCGGCGCTCAGGCGCTGGTGCGGGACGGTGCACTGATCCTGGACGCCGTGGTGCTGGCCGTCGACGGCAGCGACGAGATTCGCGCCCGCACCACCGGTCCCGTTGCCCGAGCGGACGAGCTGGGGCGTGAGCTCGCCAGGGGCATGCTGTCGTCCGGTGCTGCGAGCCTGCTGGGAGCGGTCCGATGACGAACCCTGCGGCCGGCGGAGTCGGCGGTGGCCCGCTATCCGGAGTGCGGGTGCTGGTGCCGCGCCCGTCCGGTCGCGGCTCGGACCTGGTCGACGCACTGGAGCGCGCCGGGGCCGTCGTGACATCGGTGCCGCTGATCTCCATCGCGCCGCCGCTGGACACCGGCGCCCTCGATCTGGCCGTGCTCGCGCTCGCCGCCGGCGATTTCACCTGGGTCGCGTTCACCTCGGTCAACGC
>DASQFG010000346.1:0-3826 GCA_035633315.1 Nakamurella sp.
CGACGCCTGCACTCGCCCGCCCGTGACGGAACCATCCGAGACAGCGCGTATTACTCGATCACCGCGCCGGAGTGGCCCGCGGTGCGGTCCCGGCTCCTGCAGGGCCAGCGCTGACTATCGGGCGGATGGGGCAACCGGTCCGTATCCAGAGGAATGTTGCGTCAGTCTTGCTCGCAGGGTCGGGCCGGTGCGCACCGGCATCAGCGGCCGGGCCGATGTGACACCACAATGACGTCAGAAAGAGGGGTTGACGTCATCCGTGTGGTGGTGGATAGTCATCGCATGACTAATCAGGAGGACCCGGCAGGGACGGTGAGCCCGCCCGGCAGGCGGCGTGCGCCGGCCTCGCGGCCGTCCGCTTCCAGGTCGTCCGCCCCCAGGTCGTCCCGGCCGAGACCGTCCACACTCAAGCCGACGCCGCTGACCCTGATGGTGCTGGTGCTGCTCGCCGAGGCCCCGATGCATCCCTACGAGATGCAGCGGATCATGCAGTGGCGCGGCAAGGACCAGGTGGTCCGGGTGCAGCGCGGGTCGCTCTACCCGGCGGTCGAGCGGCTGGTGAAGGCCGGGCTGGTCGAGCCGTCAGAGGTCGAACGGGAGGGCCGGCGCCCGGAACGGACCGTGTACCGGCTGACCGATGAGGGTCGGGAGACCGCGGCCACCTGGTTGACCGACATGCTGCGCTCCGTCCGCAACGAGTTCCCCGAGTTCCCGGCGGCGCTGTCCTTCCTGCCCATGCTGTCGACCGGCGAGGTGCGCGCCAACTTGAACGTCCGGGTCCTGGCGCTGGGCAAGCAGCTCGCCGCGCTGCGGTCCGAAGCCGCCGACCTGGCCGAGAGGTTCAAACTGCCAAGGCTTTTCGCCCTCGAGGACGAGTACAAGCTGGCGATGGTCGAGGCCGAACTGGCCTGGGTGCGCAGCCTGCTGGACGACATCGACTCCGGCACGCTGACCTGGGACGCCGAGCAGATCCGGGCCTGGGCGCAGGTGATGGAAGACCAGTTGGGGTCGTTCCCCGGCATACCGCGGACAGACGCCCGCGCACCGGACCCGTAACAGGACCGAGCATCACATGTGTGGGGCCGGGAGCGTGCTGCGAACACACCCCCGACCCGGCGCCGGCGCGAAGCCGAGCGCCGCACCGCAATTGCGGAGATGACCGGCCCCCGCCCTTCAGGGGAGGGATGCCGGCGCGACCATCCACCGAAATCACCGTGCCAGGAGAGTTTCCCATGCCTGAATCCGAACAGCCCGCCCGCGCATCGGGCACCACAGCCGGGCCGATCACCGGCTCGCCGACAGTCCGACAGAACGTCACCGCCACCGGGGTCGCCGTTCACGGCCACCGCCCGGTCCGGCCCACCCTCGTCATCGCGGTGTTCTGCCTGGGTCTGTTCATGACCCTGCTGGACATCACCATCGTCAACATCGCCATCCCCGACCTGGTCACCGACCTGGACGCCACCCTGGAAACCGTGCTCTGGGTCGGTTCGGCCTATTCGCTCGTCTACACGGTGTTGCTGATCACCGCCGGCCGACTCGGCGACATCCATGGCCCACGAAGGCTTTTCCTGATCGGCCTGACCGTCTTCACCGCGGCCAGCCTGGCCTCCGGGCTGTCCCAGACGCCGGGCCAGCTGATCGCATTCCGCGCCCTGCAGGGCCTTGGCGCGGCGCTGCTGGCGCCGCAGGGGCTGGCGATCATCACCTCGATCCTGCCGTCGGAGAAGCGCGGTCCCGCGTTCGCGGCGATCGGCATCGTGTCCGGCCTCGGCGTGCTCCTCGGGCCGACCCTGGGCGGCTTCGTGGTGACCAACTTCGGCTGGCGGTGGATCTTCTTCCTGAACGTGCCGATCGGCATCGCCGCCGTCGCGCTGGCCTTCGCGTTCATGCCCGACGTGCGTCCCGGGGTCCGTCACAAGCTCGATCTGCTGGGTGTGGCTCTGCTGACCGTCGGACTGCTGGGCGTGGTCTTCGGCCTGATCGAGGGTCAGCGCTACGACTGGGGGACGGTGGTCGGCGTCGTCACCATCGGAATGATCATCGCGGTGGGCGTGGTGTTCCTCGGCCTGTTCCTGTGGCGCCAGGCGCGCACTCAGCAGGGCGAGCCGCTGCTGCCGTTCGCGGTCTTCGCCGATCGGTCCTTCACGATCATGACGTTGGTGCTGCTGGCCATGGGATTCGCGATGGTCGGGACCTTCCTGCCGATGACGATCTACTACCAGTCGGTGCTCGGTCTGTCCGCGGTGGCCGCCGGTCTGGTGATCGGCACCCAGTCCGTCGCCATGATGTTCACCTCCGGCATCGTCGGTGGGCTGAGCGGGTCCGGCAAGATCAACATGAAATGGGTGTTGTTCGGCGGGCTGCTGCTGTTCGCCGCCGGCATGGTCTACGTCATCGCGATGGCGGAGCCGGACGCCGGTCAGTGGGCGTTCGTGCCCGGGCTGGTCGCCGCCGGCATCGGCCTCGGCTGCGTCTGGACGCCGGTGTTCGGGCTGGCCACCAGGGACATGCCGCCGGCGCGGGCCGGGGTGGGCGCCGGCGTGCTGGACACCCTGCAGGAATTCGGCGCGGTGCTGGCCACCGCGGTGCTGGGCGCGTTGCTGGCCAACCGGCTGACCGACGCCATGCGGACGCAGGCCGAGGTCGCGGCGGCCGGGTTGCCCGCCGGGGCCAGGGAGCCGTTCCTCGCGGGAATGTCGGCCGCGGGCTCCGGCGGCCTCGAGGTGGGCGCCGGTCAGGCGGCCGCCGCAATACCGGACTCCGTGCCGGGCTCGGTCGCCGAGCAGATCCACGCGCCCGCGCAGCACGCGTTCGCCACCGCGTTCACCGACGCGATGCGCCCGACGATGCTGGTGCCGCTGGTGGTCATCGTGCTGGCCGCGGTCGTGGTGCTGTTCGTCCGGAACCGGCCGGTCATGCCTGATCGGGTGGTCGAGCCCAGCCTTGATCCGGAGCCCGCGTCGACCTGAGCCACCGGAGACGCATTCCGCGCCTGCGCGTTGCTCATCCAGCAGGATGGGTGACGCGCAGGTGGCGTTTGCACTGGACCGAGGTCGGCGCTCACCCCGAGCGGAAGGTGGCCGATGACCCAGGAGCTGTACTACCGTTCGGCCACCGCGCTGTCCCGGATGCTGCGGGACAAGCAGGTCAGCGCCCGCGAGGTCGTCACCGCGCACCTGGAGCGGATCGCGGCGGTGAACCCGGCGGTGAACGCGATCGTCACGCTCACCGCGGAGCCCGCCCTTGATAAGGCGGCCCGGCAGGACGACGCCGCCGCGCGCGGCGAGTTCGCCGGCCCGTTGCACGGGCTTCCGGTGGCGCACAAGGACAATCACCTCACCGCAGGGATCCGTACCACCTTCGGGTCGCTGGCGCACGCCGATCTCGTGCCGGACACCGACGACCTGGTGATCGAGCGAATGCGGGCCGCCGGGGTGATCACCCTGGGCAAGACCAACATTCCCGAGTTCGCCGCGGGCGGGCACACGTTCAACGAGGTCTTCGGCGTCACCCGGAACCCGTACGACCTGTCGGTGACGGCCGGCGGGTCCTCGGGCGGGGCGGCGGCGGCGCTCGCTACCGGGATGCACCCACTGGCCGACGGCAACGACATGGGCGGCTCGCTGCGGCTGCCCGCCGGGTACTGCAACGTGGTCGGGCTGCGGCCGACGGCGGGGCGGGTGCCGGTGTACCCGACCTCCGACGGGTTCGTCGGGCTGACGGTGCAGGGTCCGATGGCGCGGACCGTCGACGATGTGGCGCTGCTGCTGTCGGTGATGGCCGGGCCCGACGGCCGCTCGCCGTTGTCCCTGGAGGAACCCGG
>DASQFG010000347.1:0-10859 GCA_035633315.1 Nakamurella sp.
AAGCGGAGGTTGGCGTGCGCGTCAGATTCATCCTTACTCCACCGGTTGCCGACCACCATGCCACGGCAGAACGTGAACAGCGCCCTGTGCAGTACACGCCCGTGCAGTACACGCCCGTGCAGTACACGCCGGTCCAGTACACGCCGGTCGGCGCTGCGGCGGGCGATCCAGTGGACGCGGGTCAGGCCCCTCAGTGGACGGTTGCCCCGACCACGGCAACCATGCCGACCCGTCCTGACACCGGCGGTCGGGCGGCCGTCGTCAGTGATCATTCGGTCGACGAGTTGCCCGCGCTGCTGGCCCGGGACGACGGGCTGGTCTGGGTGGACGTCCCCACCTGGGACGACCAGGTCCAGCAGGTGCTCGCCGAGGTCTTCTGCTTCCACCCGCTGGCGATCAAGGATTGCATCGCGCGTAATCAGGTGCCGAAGGTCCATGTGTACGCCGGATACCTGTTCCTGGTGCTACACGCGCCGGAGGGCGGCAAGGACGGTCATGTCCACTTCATCGAACTCGACCAGTTCGTCGGACCGAACTACCTGGTCACGGTGCACGGACCGATCAATCCGGCGGCCGACCCGGCGGTGACGACGGTGGAGGTCGAGTCGTTGCTGCACCGTCTCGAGGCGGGCCGCCTGATCCCGGCCGCCTCGTACGACCTGTCCCATGCGTTGGCCTCGGCGTTGAGCGGCAGGCTGCGGAGCTTCACCGCACGGTTGACCCAGGACGTCTGGCGGCTCGAACAGCGGGTGACGGGAGGGCATCTCGGCGATCCGGAGCAGTTTCTGGAGGAGATGTTCCGGGCCAGGCACGGGCTGCTGACGGTGAAGACCATAGCGGCGCTCAGTCGCGAGGTCTACGCGCGAATGGCCAAGATCCACATCTTCGGCCTCGACCGCGGCCAGTTCCTGCTCGAGGACACCGTCGACCAGTTCGACCGGCTGCGGGCGATGGCCGACGGCCAGAAGGACTACCTGCAGGGCACGATCGAGTTCTACCAGGCGCGCACCAACACGAAGATGACCATCGCCGCGGAGCGACTGGCGGTGATCGCGGCGGTGACCCTGCCGATCACGGCGCTGTCCTCGATCCTGGGCATGAACGTCATCGTCAACGACGAAACCCAATACGGGCCGCTGGCCGTCGCCCTGCTGATCATGATCGTGATGTCGACCTCGCTGTTGATCTGGGCCAAACGAAAGGGCTGGTGGTAAGCCGCTCGGCATCCGTGACGGCCGGTGGTTGGTGGTGCCCAGGTGGTGGTGACCGGGTCGCGCCGGGACCGCGCGGGGCGTCAGTCGAGCTTTGCGATCCGCCGCAGTCGCTCCCAGCGGCCCGACTCGTACTCGCTGAACCAGCTGTCGGAACCGAGCAGCTCGACAGCCGCCGCCGCGTGCTGCTGCGCCTCGTCCGGCCGGCCGGTCGCCAGGCACAGCTCGGCCAGTTCCTCCTGCACGTAGCCGTCGGCCGGTCCCTGCTCGACGAGCTGCTGCTGGATCGCCAGAGCTTCGTCGAACCGGGCCAGCGACCGCAACGCCCGCGCGACGGCCCACCGGGCCACCCGCGCCTGTTCGGCGGTGCCATGCATGTCGTAGGCAGACTGCGCCGCCTCGAATTCGGTGAGCGCGGCCGCGTAGTCACCGGCGTCGTGGCGGGCCCAGCCGGCGTTGTTGTGCAACGAACCCGCCCACCGCCTGGTGCGGGGGTCGGTGGACGCGGTGACCATCCGCAGCGCTTCGTTGGTCCAGTGCTCGGCCCGGGCGCGGTCGGCGATCGCCAGCATGTGCGCCGCGTCGATGGCCAGGAAGTCCTCTCCCGCGCCACGGGCCGCGTCCAGGGCCTGCGTGAACAGCTCGACAGAGTCGGCCGGCTTGCCTGATGAGTTGAGCACTCGGCCGCGTTCGAGGGCGACGCGGACCACCATGACCGGGGCAGTCCTGGTCGCCGACGCCGCGGACGGCCCGCCGGGCACCGCCGTGGCGGGATGGTCGGGCTCGATCGCGTCCAGGATCGCATCCAGGATCTTCAGGGCGTCGTCGTACCGACCCTGCAGGCCCAATGCCCGCGCGAGTTGCGTCTGCACCTCGGCCCGCGCGGTCGGCGGGAGGTCGCCGGTCCCCAGCAGCGACTCCAATCGGCGTTCCGAGGTTGTCGGGTCGTCGAAATCCCACAGCTCATCGAGTTGCCGCGGGTCCAACCTGTCCGCCTGCAGACGCGCGGCTTCTGTGGTCGATTCGTCAGCCGGTGTCATGTGATGAGTATGCGGTCGGCGTCAGCGCCGCGGTGGGTACCGCGACGCACTGACTGCGCCGCTCACGACCGACCGCCCGATCACCGGCGGCGGGACGGGGAGGAGTATTCGTCGACCGGTTCGTCCTCGTCCTCGTCGGCGTAGTACGAGGCGTACGGATCGTCATCGTCATCGTCGTCATCGTCGACAACCGGTGGCGGGGATTGGTACACCGCCCCACCCGTGAGTTCGCGCTGCAAGGCGTTGACGTCGATCGACGAGGTGTGGTACTTGAGCTCCCGCGCGACCTTCGTTTGCTTAGCCTTCTGACGGCCACGCCCCATGGCGGACCCCCTTGCAGTAAGAAGCGGGGCGGCCGATAGCGGCGGCCCCGGAATCAGGTGTGTGTCGTGACGTCAACAGTACAGGTTCGGCCGTCGTGCTCCCACTCCCACCTGTCGGCATTCGGGGCGGTTCCCGGGCCATCTCGCGTCGCGCGCCGAGCCAGGTCGGGCGCGGGCAGGAACGGTGACAGCATCGCGCCGAGCCGTGGCTACCCGTTGACCGCCACTGGTCACGAGCACCGCGCTGCCGGCAGCCGTTAGAACACGTCGGGGGCAAGTTCCACCGTGCCGACCGGGACGCCGCCGCCGAAGACCGCGCCGGTGCCCAACTCGTCCAGCAGCTGCTCGGCCTCGCTGGGCAGGCCGGCACGGTCGGCTCCGGGCGAGGGGTCGAATCCGGTGCCGGTGCCGGCACCGGCACCAGCGCGAGTGCCCATGCCAGCGCCCAGCCCGAGCCGGCGCAGGCCGCCCACCAGGACTGGCATCCGGGCCCGGTCCCCACCGTCCGCGATCTTCACCGCGACGCAGTGGCCGTCGGGCAGCGCCGCGCAGTGCACGCCCTCGGCGCCGCCCTTGACCAGCAGTCCGGGGAAGGCCCGCATCAGCAGGGTGTCGTCCCGTCCGGTGCCACCCACCATCTCCGGGTACTCCCGCATGGCGTGCGCCACCTGGTGTTCGGGCGTGCCTGCCGGAGCGGCGTTCACCCGGCCGAAGGCGCGGGCCAGCGCCTCCAACGGAATTGCGAAGAGCGGCGCGCCGCAGCCGTCGATGCCCACCGCGGTGGGCATCTCGTCCGACAGCCGGGACACCGTCTCGGCCACCAGTCGCTGCAGCGGATGTTCGGGATCGAGGTAGTTCGAGATGTCCCAGCCCTGCGCCACGCAGGCGGCCAGCATGCCGGCGTGCTTTCCGGAGCAGTTCATGTAGACCCGGCGCGGGCCACCGCCACCGGCGATGACGGCGTTCCGTGCCACCTCGTTCAGCGGAAGGGCGGGCGGGCACTGCAGGTCGTCCTCGGTCAGCCCGGCCTGCTCCAGGATTGCCAGCGCCCGTTCCACGTGCCTGGGTTCGCCGGAGTGTGAAGCCGCGGCCAGCGCCAGGTCCTCGCCGGCCAGCGGAGCTCCACTGGCCAGCATGCTGACGGCTTGAAAGGGCTTGTTGGACGACCGCGGGAACACCGGCGTCCACACGTCACCCCGCTGGTGCCGCACCCGCCCGTCCGGGCCGGTGATCACCAAGGAGCCGAAGTGCGACCCCTCGTGAAAGCCGGACCGGAACACCCGGACCACTTCGGCATAGCTTCCCGACACGCGTTCGTTCACCACTGGTCTTCGTTCACCGCTGTTCTCGAGATCTCTTTCCGGATTCGCCCGCACACCGGTCTGCGGCGGGAACTGGGTCAACCCACCCGCCACCAGGCCCTGGCCGCCACGGTGTCGAGCGGCGGGCGCCCGGCCAGCCGCGCCAACCCGCCGGCCCGTGCCACCAGCGCCGCATCGTCCCGTCCGGCGGTCCGTGGATCGTCGGTGAGATCTTGCCGGATCGGATTCGCCGGGGTGTCGGCGGTGCCGACACGTAGGTGCGCGCCGACGGCGAGGGCGGCGAACAGTACCGGCAGGGCCGCGCGGCCCCTGCCGGCCAGGCTGACGTGGTGGGGGTGTTCGCGGTCGATCCGGACCACCTCTGCGACGAGATCGACCTCGTCGGGCCCCTCGTCGAGCACCAACTCGGAGAAGTCGGCCGGCATCCGGTCCACGAGATCGGCCGCCGGATGATCGGGCGCAATGGTGATCACCAGGTCCGTCTGCCGGCGCAGGCCGGCGACGACCGCGACGATGTCCTGTTGATCGGACGCCAGGTGAATCCGGGTGGCGCCCACCTGCTCGGCATCGATCGCGGCGCGCAGCAAATGGCTGAGCGTGCTGGCCGCGGGCGCAAGGGTGATCAACGTGCCCGGCTGGCGTGCCTGATCCGGCTGCTCGGGACGACGCGAGGGTTCAGGCATCGGCCATCAACGTCCGGAGCACGGACGGGTCGATGTTGCCGCCGCTGAGCACGGCCACCGCACGACCGGCGGGGAGCTGGTCCCGGTGATGCAGGAACGCCGCCGTGGCGACCGCTCCGCTGGGCTCCGCGACCAGCCGTGCCTGCAGGATCAACCGCCGCGTGGCATCGGCGATCTCGTCCTCGGTGACCGTGATGATGTCGTGCACCTGGGTGCTGATGTGCCGCCACGGCAGTTCGCCGACGCCGAAGGCGCGCAGCCCGTCCGCCATGGTGCGCGAGGTGTCGGCGGGGGACCAGGTGGTCCGTCTACCGGTCCTGAGGGATTCGGCGGCGTCACCCGCGAGTTCGGGCTCCACACCGATCACCTTCGCATGCGGCAGCAGTGCGGTGATTGCCGCGGCCACACCGGAGATCAGCCCGCCGCCCGAGACCGGGACGAGCACCACCGCAAGGTCGGCCGCGTCCTGGCTGATCTCCAACCCCACCGTGCCCTGACCGGCGATCACATCCGGGTCGTCGAACGGCGGGATCAGCGCCTTTCCGGTCTGCTCGACCAGTTCGGCCGGCCGGGAGAACCGTTGCTCCAGCGGAACCAGCTCGACGGTCGCGCCGAGATCTCGGGTCGCCTGCACCTTGCGCGGGGACGCGTTGTCCGGGATGACGATGTGCGCGTCGATGCCGAACGCCCTGGCGGTGTAGGCCACGGCCTGTGCGTGGTTGCCCGAGGAATGCGCGATCACGCCGCGCGCCCGGACATCGGGGTCCAGCCGGGAGATCGCCGTGACGGCGCCGCGGATCTTGAACGCACCGATCGGCTGGAGATTCTCCGGCTTGAGCCACAGGCCCGGCCAGGGTGAGGCCAGCAGCGGGGTCCGGACCGCATACGGCGCAATGAGTTCGGCCGCCTGCAGGATCCGGTCAAGACCAACCAGTTCCTGCTCCGAGGCCCGGCTGGTGGCTGAGGTGGTCATCGGATGCTCACCGGTGCCTACCCACGCCGGATGTCGCGCAGCGCCCGCCTGTCGATCGCGGACACCGGCGTCGATTGGTCCGGCTCGTCCGCGAGATCCGCCGGGTCGATGGCGGCATCCACCGGACCGGCCATCAGGGCCGTCCCGCTGTCCAATCCACGCTTGACCAGCGCAAGGGCGATGGGTCCGTCCTCGTGATGCTGGGCGACGGTGCCGACCCGGCCGACCACGCGTCCCTGGGCGGTCGTCACCGCGTCACCGGTCACCGGCAGCCGGTCCGCGGACCCGTCCAGATTCAGCATCACCAGTCGCCGCGGCGGGCGGCCGAGGTTATGCACCCGGGCGACAGTTTCTTGGCCGCGGTAGCAGCCCTTCTCCAGGTGAACGGCGGTGTGCAGCCAGGGGACCTCGTTGGGGATGGTGCGGTCGTCGGTGTCCAGTCCCCACCGGGGCCGGCGGGTCGGAATGCGGAGCGCGTCGGCGGCCCAGCTGCCGGCCGGTGCGGCGCCCGCGGCGATCAGCGCGGCCGCTACCCGGGGTAGTTCGGCCCGGGCCACGAACACGTCGAGTCCGTCGCCGGTCCGGCGGACAAACCCGCTGGGCGACAGCGGCAGGGCGTGCCCCACTGACGGATCCGAGGTGGGATCGGAGGTACCGAAGACGTGTTCGAGGACAGCGGGCGATCGCGGGCCGAACAGGGCCAGCTGGGCGAGGTCGGTTGAGGCGTCGCCGACCTCGACCTTGGACCAGAAGCGCATCGAGTCCAGGTATTCCCGCAGCGCATTCCCGGCACCGGGCTCGGTGTCCAGGTAGGTCACCCCGCCGATCTCGGTAACCCAGGCGTGGTGCTCCACGTGGCCCTGCGGGCTGAGAATCAGCGCCTGCGTCGCGTCGCCGTCGCCGAGCGTGGACAGGAATTGGCTGGTCAGGGTGTGCAGCCAGGTGAGCCGATCGGGGCCGGACACGGTCAGCATCGCTCTGTTCGACAGGTCGATCAGGATGGACCCGGTCAGGGACGCGCGCTGCTCGCCGATCGGGTCGCCGTAGTGCCACGCGGTACCCGCGTCGATCCCGGTGGCCGCGACAGCACCGGGAAGTCCCAGCAGCGGTGACGGACCGTTCGGCGAGGCGATGGGCTGATAGGGCTCGGTCGTGGGTGTCGTTGTCGTGGGTGTCGTTGTCGTGGGCTTGATGGCGTCGGATGCGGTGGACAGGTCGTGCGGGACTCCCATACGACCATCGTAGGCAGCCGCGGACACCTGACCTGGTCGGTCCGCCGGATCACGGCGCGGCGAGACGAGACTCCGGATCCTCGCGTTTCGGCGCGGCTGTTGCCGGTCATGATCAGGGTTTCCGGCCATTTCGGGTTGCAGGACACCACCAAAGGGCCGGCAGATTTGATCTTGGTGAGGACTCCGCGGCCACCGGTGCTGCGTGCGGCGGCGGCACGTACCTGCGGGTTGCTCGGCGCCCGATCAGGACACCGGGCTGGCCGCGGTGGAAGAACACGTCGACGCTCGGCAGCGGTCGGCCGTGACCAGGCGGTCGGCCGGCCCGTCAAGCCCTGATCGCGGTCAGCAGCCAGGACCGGAATGGCAGGCCCGCCGATCCGTCCCAGCGCACGTGCGGCTTCAGCTCGTCGAACGCCCGGTGCGTGGCGACGTCCCAGGCGTGCGGCCCGGCGGCTTGCACCAGCGCGCCCCACGGCGTGGCCAACAGCTGACTCGGCAGGAACTCCCGGATCGGCGGCAGGTTGATGACGACCTCGACCTGCCGTACCGCGACGTTCGACAGGCCCGCCGCCTCGGCCCAGCCGCGCAGCAGCTCGTCCCCGCCCTCCGGCATGGCGGCATACAGCGGCGTGATGCCGGCATCGCCGATGGCCGCGATCAGCCCGGTCGCCACGGCGTGGAAGTAGGGCGAGAAGGTCGGCGCGGCCCAGACAGTGGCGCACAGCCGACCGGCCGGCCTCAGCACCCGCCGGGTCTCGGCAAGTGCAGCCACCGGGTCCGGGAAGAACTGCACGCCCTGCTGGCACACCACGGCGTCGAAAGAGCAGTCGGCGAAGGGCATGTCGTCGGCCGACGCACACACCCAGTCGGCAATGTCCGGTCCCTCGTCGGCGGCGACTTCCAGCATGGCCGGATTGATGTCCAGCCCGACGACGCTGCCGGAGCCGCCGACCGAGTAGGCCGCTCGCCGGGTGACGAACCCGGTGCCGCAGGCGAGATCCAGCAGCGATTCACCCGGCTTGGGGTGCACGGCGGAGACCGCGACGTCAGCAAACGGACCGGCGAACTCCGCGACCGAGTGCTCGTAGGCCCTGGGGCCGCCGCCGCCGATCTGGAAGCCAGATTCGACCATGCCGATCCACCTCGCCATCCGCTCTGCTCAGGACGACAATCCCGTGCGACCAGCATGGACCCACGGGACGGGATTGACCCTGGCACCGGCGCCCGGAGTGGTCAGACGCACATAGGGCCTGCTGGTGGTGCACAGCCACAACGGTGTGGTACCCGGCGTAGGGCGGCCGCTCACCACCCGAATGAGTCGCAGGTCACAAGGATCTCGTGCCAGCAGGTACCCGCGCGACGGGCAGAATGGCGGCTCATGGCTGGTGACGGTGCGGCAGGCGGGCAGGTCTCGGGCGCTGCAACCGCCGGGCTCTTCGACCAGCGCCGATCGCCGGTGTTCAACGGGCACGGCGTCACCCCGTTTGTCGAGATGGACCGGGCCGAATGGGCGGCGCTTGCCGAATCCGCGCCACTGCCGTTGTCCGCGGACGAGGTCACCCGGCTTCGTGGCCTTGGCGATCCGATCGACCTGGACGAGGTCGAGACCATCTACCTGCCGCTCTCGCGGTTGCTGAACATGTACGTCGGCGGTATCGGTGCGCTGCACCAAGTGACCAGCGCGTTCCTCGGTGAGCGGTCCGAGCGCACCCCGTTCGTCATCGGGGTGGGCGGGTCGGTGGCGGTCGGCAAGTCCACCACTGCGAGGGTGCTGCGCGAACTGCTGACGCGGTGGCCGGACACCCCCAGGGTCGAGCTGGTCACCACCGACGGCTTCCTGTACCCGAACTCCGTCCTGGAACAGCGACACATCATGGCGCGCAAGGGTTTCCCGGAATCCTACGATCGGCGCGCGCTGCTGCGCTTCGTGGCCGAGGTCAAATCAGGCGCCGCCGAAGTGCGAGCGCCGCGGTACGACCACCTCACCTACGACATCCTGCCCGAGGACGAGGTGGTGGTCAGGCGGCCCGATGTGCTGATCGTCGAGGGTCTGAACGTCCTGCAGCCGGCCCACTTGGACGGGGAGGGCCGCAGCGCCCTCGCCTTGAGCGATTTCTTCGACTTTTCGGTGTATGTCGACGCCCAGCCCGCCGACGTGCGGCGCTGGTACATCGACCGCTTCCTGGGGCTGCGGGAGACGGCATTCGCCGATCCGGATTCGTACTTCCACCGGTACGCGGCCCTGACCGACGCGCAGGCGGCAGCGACGGCTGAGCAGATCTGGAGTTCGATCAACGAGCGGAACCTGCTGGAGAACATCCTGCCGACGCGTGGCCGGGCCACCCTGGTGCTCACCAAGGGCTCCGACCACGCCGTGACCAGGATTCGGCTGCGCAAGCTCTGATCGAGCCCAGCTCGGAAGGGACCTGTTCTGGCGGGATCGCCGGTCCTGCGTTTCTTCGGGGGCGGGTGATGCTCGGAACTGTCTAGGGTGGTGCCCGTGACGGACCACCCCGCGCCGCTGACCGCGCTGCTCGACGGAACCCTGCTGCCGCCGGAAACGCCGCTGCTCCGGCCCGACGACCTTGGCGTGCTGCGCGGCGAGGGCGTTTTCGAGACCACCCTGGTCGTGGACGGCGTCGCCCGCGACCTGGATGATCACCTGGCGCGGCTGGCCATCTCGGCGGAGATGATCGGATTGGTGGTGCCGGCGCCCGACCGTTGGCGCACCGGTGTCGATGCGCTGGTGAAGGCCTGGACCGGTGACAGCCAGATGGTGCTGCGGCTCGTTGTGTCCCGCGGGCCGGAGTCCGCGGTGGAACCGGTGTGCTACCTGCTGGGTGGCCCGCTGTCCCCGGCCAGTCGCCGGCAGCGCACCGATGGTGTGCGAGTGTTGTTGCTGGACAGGGGTTTCACCGCCAGAACCGCGGCGGATGCGCCATGGCTGTTGGCCGGTGCGAAGACCCTGTCGTACGGGGTGAACATGGCCGCGCTGCGTTACGCCGCCGCCAACGAGGCCGATGACGTGATCTTCCTGGGGTCGGACGGCGCGGTGCTGGAGGCGCCGACCGCATCGGTGGTGGTGGCGAACGGGCGGACCCTGTCGACGCCACCGCCGGACGGAATCCTCGACGGGATCACCGTGCGCAGGCTGTTCCGGGCCGCGCGCGATGCCGGCTGGTGCACCACCAATCAGGTGCTGACCAGGGCGGATCTGCATGCCGCGGCGGGAGTGTGGCTGGTGTCGAGCGCCCGGCTGATCGCCCCGGTGATCAGCATCGAGGGAGCGCCGCGGGACGACCACGGCCTGACCGCTGAGATCGCTGCGCTGCTGGAGGTGCCGGGGACGTCGATGACGCAGCCGACCACGGTGGCGGCCGCATCGCCGGAGCGGAACCGCAGGCGGATCCGATGAGTCTGACCGTCGACTGGGTCGCCGCCGCCCTCATCACCGTGGAGATCGTCAAGGGAGTCCCCTTCCATCAAAAGGTGCTGTCTCTCCAATAGGTGCTGTCTCCCGGCAACACACTGGGTTGGTCGACCGTGCTGGCGCTCACGGTCCTTGCTCTTCGCCTGGTGACGCCGAATGGTCTTTCGGCAGTGCGCGGGTGGCCTGATCTGCGTCGCCGTCGAGAGGAATCAGCCGCATAGTCTCGTCGGTCGCGATAGGCAGGGTCAGTCCGAAAGCCCGGTGCCCAGATAGTTGAGATCTGACTTGGCTCGGCGCGCAGGTTCTCGAGGCACCTCCACCGCACTTGCCCGCCCGCCGATCATTGTCGGCGCTCGGGGGACCGCGAGCGCTGGGACTCGCGACTCCGACCGCCCTGCTGGTGGCACCGGACGCTCCGCCCAGCTCGGCATCCTCATCAAGGGCCCGCAGATCCTCAAGTCCACCCGACGGGTCGGCACGATCGTGCAGGAACTGGCTTGGCTGGTGCAGGCTTCGGGTCCAGCCGTGCTCGCAGGTTCTCCAGCGACCTTGTCATCGTCCTGGCGCCGGAACGTTTCAGGTAGGAACCGGCCAGAACCCAGGCTCCGCGCAGTTCGGCGCGGAGGGTGTATGTCAGTTTGGCGC
>DASQFG010000348.1:0-3137 GCA_035633315.1 Nakamurella sp.
CAACGCGGAACGAGACAGCCGGCTCGCCGAGGCCGGCACCGAGATCTTCGGTGAGGCGCTGTCGTACTTCCCGGACGAGGTCGACCCCGCGGAATCCGATCCGGGCCCGCGGCAGTATCTCAGCCTGCTGGAGCGCTCGGCTGACGCGGTCGGCATTCCGGTCATCGGCAGCCTGAACGGCGTCACCCCGGGCGGGTGGTCCCGCTACGCGATGGACATGCAGAACGCCGGCGCCGCCGCGATCGAGCTGAACATCTATTACCTGCCGGGTGATCCGCACATCACCGGCAGGGAGGTCGAGCAGCGGCACCTGGACGTGCTGGACTCGGTCAAACAGTCGGTGTCGATACCGGTGGCGATCAAGCTCAGCCCGTACTTCAGCGCCATGAGTGAAATGGCGGTCCGGCTTGACGAGGCCGGCGCGGACGGATTGGTGTTGTTCAATCGTTTCCTGCAGCCAGACATCGACCCGGAGACCCTCAAGGTGGCGTCGGCGGTGAGCCTGTCCCGTCCGTCGGAAGGCAGGCTGACCCGGACGTGGATCTCGTTGCTGCACGGGCGGGTGCAGGCGTCGCTGGCCGCGACGACCGGGGTGGAGCACGTCGCCGACCTGGTGGCCTACCTGCTGGCCGGCGCGGACGTGGTGATGACCGCCTCGGCGCTGCTCCGGCACGGTCCGAAGCATGCCCAGGTATTGCTGGACGGCCTGGAGGACTGGATGCAGCGCAAGGAATTCGAGAGTGTCGACAAGATGCGCGGGCTGCTGGCCACGCCGACGGGCGCGGATCACACCGAGCATGAGCGCAGCGGCTATGTCAGTGCGATGCGCAAGGCCAACAGCGGGGGGGGGTACGGCTCCTGGTGGGTGAGCAACCGCAGACACGGATGACTCGGATCGGCTGACGTCGAGCCCGGCGAACAGGAGAGGGCGCGGGCGCCCAGGACCTCCCCGAGGCCCGGCTGGCTGAGATACTGAGATAGATGTCAGCGGCCGGGTGTCGGCCAAAATTTTCGGACGACACCTCTTGCAGCTGCGTGATCTGCTCGTTGAGCGCGGTGATGATGCCGACCTGCGTCACGACGATCGCCGCGTAGGCGGCCTCCAGGGTCGGGGTTTGCCGTAACCCTGGCGCCCGCAGCACCGTCAGCAGGGCATCAGCCTTTGCCTGGACGTGGTGCCGGCGGGCGGACCGCAACGCGGACACCACCTGGCTGCGGGTCAGCTTCGCTGCCCGCGCCGGAGACGGCGCCCGGGCCAGCAGCAGCAGGGCGTCCTTCCGATGTGCGCTCTGTCCAGCAACTGCACCTGCATCGGTGCCTCGCGGGCAATATGCGCAGGCATACATTGTCCGTGCGCCGTCAGCGGAGCGAGGCGATCTCCAGTCGGCGTAAGACGGCTCTCGGGGCTCGGCGCCATGGCGCGGACCAGGACGCCAAAACGCGCACGACATGGAACGCCACATCCGGCACCCAGCTGTTGGTCGGCAGCGGGGTGACGATGCCCGGCGAACCCAAGCGGGTCCAGCCCAGCCGACGGGGTCGACCATTCGTTGAGCCGTGCCGTCAATCGTTCCGCGAGCCGCCGTGAGTTGGCCCGGTTCCTCGCGGGTGGCCGACCGGTGACGATCGTCCAACCACCGTCGGCGAAACAGATCGACGTGGATGTGGTGGTGCCGGTCCCGGACCACGGCGCAGTGGCGCTCCAGCAGCCTGCAGGGGGAGCCGCTGAACTCCGGTTGCGGTGCGACCCGACCGATCCGCATGTGCCGAGCTTGGCGGGCCTGTCATTCGCGTCCGGCCGCTTCGAACGCGAGATGCGCGACTTGTTCGGCATCGTCCCGGACGATCACCCGATGCCGGCCGGTGATGTCGGAGGCGATCCGCACCCGGAATTACATCCGCATGGTCACTGACGTCGTCATGTGCAAACTGCGTGGCGGTCAACAGGGGGTGCTGTTGACAGCCGCGATGAGTTGGGTGTTTCGTCGGGTTTGCTGACTTCGACAGCCGACCGGGAACGACGCCACCGCTGTGAGTGCCGCGGCGTCGGGGAGTATGTCTCTCACCGCCCGGGATGCCCGGTTCGGTCCCCGCCCGGGACGTGTCGCTCGGTGGCCCTGCGGATTGCGCTTTCTCGTCCGTTCGGCGGGGTGTCTGTCTGCTGGGGTGGCTGTTCAAACGGTGCGTGGTCCGTTGGCGGGTGTCACCGGCGGTGCCCTGCTTGGGGCTCGAACCGGACGATGAACTGCGCCGACCCCGACGCCGAGGTGGCAACATGACCATCGACCAGACCGAACGACTGCTCAGTACGGGGCAGGTCGCGGTGCTCTTCCGGGTGCGGCCCAAGACGGTCGCGCGGTGGGCATCCACCGGGAGGGTCGGGTGTATCCGCACCCCGGGCGGGCACCGCAGGTTCCCGGAATCGGAGATCCGGGCGCTGCTCGCAGCGGTGGCCGCCCCCGCCGAGTGGTCAACTGGCTGACCGCATTCGAATTCGAGCGGGCCGGGGTGGTGGCGCGCCTCATGATGGGGTGTTGCGCTGGTAGCGGGGTCTGGGCGGCGTGCGGCCGCCGGTGGTGGGGTCGGTTCGGGCTGCGACCGCGGGGACGCGGAGGTGGCTTGACGTCAGCGCCTTCGGCGTTCGGGGTCAGGGTCTACGTCGGGCCGCGGGGTTGGTTCAGCCGTTGAGGCTAAACCGGTGTTTCCTGGTGTCCAGGACACTGATGGGCGCGTGGACGCGGTCGCCGACCGCCGGTCCGGTCACGTCGGTGCGTAGGCCGGGGACGCCGCCGGACCGGACCAGGGCGCCGAAGGGCAGGGTCTGGGTCACCGTCGCGGTGATGACGTCGCCCGGACCGTGCCCGGCCAGGAACGCCGCCCACGCGGGTTCGGGTGGATTCTCGCGAGTCACTGTGATCATCTCCGTTCCGTCAGAGACTTCGCGGGTGCCTGCGATGGTGGCCATGTTCGCCCCTGAGAGCTTCGGGTGGCGGGGCCGCGGGCGCGGCGCGGGATCACGGAGCTATCGGATAACCCGTGCGTGCAGGCCCGATGGCCGCTCCGATATCCGCGGCACCCACGAACGAAACGGTGCCCACCCGCCGTCGCAGGGTTATGCACGTGGTCGGAGCTGGGCG
>DASQFG010000349.1:0-10105 GCA_035633315.1 Nakamurella sp.
CAGGTTCTTGTTCATGGACTTGATCAGGAAGTACAGCGCGATGCCCATGAGCAGGACGATCAGCAAACCGATCGGCGCCGCCTTGCCCCACTCCGGTCCCTTGCCGGTGGTGGGGTCGATCTCGGCCGGCGGGTCGTCGGCCAGCAGCGCAATCCTGGTCACGACCGATCCGTTCAGCACCGACCCGACGAATCCGGTCACGAATTCACCCGCTCCCGCAGCCCGGCGAACAGGTCACTTTCCGGCAGCGTGGTGTCGATCAGTGACCGGGCCAGTTCGTAGTCGTCCGTTCCCCAGACCTCGGCTTCCACGTGGTGCGGGACCGCGAACCAGACGGAGTCGGGGTCGATCTGCGTCTCGTGGGCCATGAGCGCGGCGTCCCTGTGCCCGAAGTATTCGGCCACCGGGATCTGCGTCGTGATCCGCGCTCCCGGGTCCGGCCGCGGGTGGTCGGAGAACCGTTGGATCCACTCGTCGAACGGACCGGAACCGGTCAGCTCCTTGACGGCGGTGTTGATGGCCAGGATCCGTTCCGGGGAGAACCCGACGTTGTAGTAGAGCTTCAGCGGCTGCCATGGCTCGCCGGCGTCCGGATACGCCTGCGGATCCCCGGCCGCCTCGAAGGCGCCGACCGACACCACGTGACAACGGATGTGATCGGGGTGCGGGTAGCCGCCGTTCTCGTCGTAGGTGGTCATCACTTGGGGCCGGTACCGGCGAATGACCTTGACCAGGGCGCCGATTTCCTCCGCAGGATCCAATGCCGCGAAACTGCCCTCCGGCAATTCCCAGGTGTCGGGTTCGCCCTCGTGATATCCGGAGTCGTGATAGCCCAGCCATTCGTGGGCCACACCGAGAATCTCTGCGGCCCTTGCCATCTCGCTGATCCGCAGGGTCGGGATGTGCAGGTCGGCCGCATCGAATTTGGGGTTGAGAATGTCCCCGCGTTCACCGCCGGTGCAGGACACCACCAGCACCCCGACACCGTCCGCCACGTACTTGGCGAGCGTGGCCGCACCCTTGCTCGATTCGTCGTCGGGGTGGGCGTGCACGGCCATCAACCGCAGCGGGGCGCCGGCGGCGAACCGCGCGCGCTCGGCGGCCGCGTCGGCCAGCACGTCGACCGTTACTTCGCGCTGCTCGTCGGCATTCACTGGCCGCTCGGACATCCGGTTGCTCACGACGTCGTTCCCTTTCCGGCCTCCGCGAGGCGACTCCCCGGGCATGTCCCCGGGACAGACCCATTGTCCACGCCGAACGGCCGGCACCAAGACCGACATCGCGGCGGCGGGGGCCCGACGTGAGCGGTCTGTCGGCTGCGGCGCCGTTCTTGCAGGTCAGGGCGGAGAACGCGGGCTCGGCGGGGACGCACGAACCGGGATCAGGCAGGCCCGAACGGGATGAAAGAAGGCGGGTGGCACGTACCGTCGTGGTAGAATCGGACAAGCCGACGGCCCCTCGTACTTCATTGACTCGGGGCCGTCACTTGTTTGTTGTGCCACCCACGCGTGCGGGAACGCGCCTCGCGACCGTCTCGCGGTACGGGCCGTACACCCGCATCCCGTGTCACCGATCCCGGTGCCGCGGACGGACATATCAGCAGTAAAGGAGTTGCCATGACCGGGACCGTCGTGACCTGGCTGACCCAGGAAGCACACGACCGCCTCCAGCACGAGCTCGACCAGCTCGTTGCGCAGCGTCCTGTGATCGCGGCCGAGATCAATGCGCGCCGCGAGGAGGGTGACCTCAAGGAGAACGGCGGGTATCACGCCGCGCGCGATGAGCAAGGCAAGCAGGAGGCCCGGATCAGACAGATCCAGGAGTTGCTCCGCACCGCTCAGGTCGGCGTCCCGCCCGCCGACGACGGTGTGGTGGAGCCCGGCATGGTCGTCACGATCGCCTACGACGGTGACGACGACGACCAGGAGACGTTCCTGCTCGGCTCCCGGGAGGAGGGCGTGCACGGATCGCTGCAGGTCTACTCGCCGCAGTCCCCGCTCGGCCAGGCGATCCTTGGCGCCTCCCGCGGAGAGTCGCGGGAATACACCCTGCCCAACGGCCGCACCCAGAAGGTCAGCGTGCTTGACGCCAAGCCATTCGTCGGCTGACCTGCGGTCCTTCGTTCGACCCATCGCTGACCAGCTCTGCAAGCCTGCGTGACGCGGGCTGTGGAGCTGGTCAGTGGCGTTCCACGATCCGGTAGCCGGCCTGCACGAGTCCCTGCACCAGCTGCTCGCAGTGCCCGGCTCCATGGGTCTCCATTCGCAGCGCCACTTCCACGTCGCCCATCTGCAGGCTCGATCCCAGCCGGGAGTGCACGACATCGACGACGTTCCCGCCCAGCTCGGCGACCAGCGCCAGCAGAGCGGCCAGCCGGCCCGGCTGGTCGACGATCTCCACTCGCAGAGTCAGGAAGCGCTTGGCCGCGACCAGACCGTGCTGGGTGACGTGCAGCAGCACCAGCGGGTCGATGTTGCCGCCGGACAGCACCGCCACCACCGGCGGGGTGAACGCCTCGGGGTGGGCCATGATCGCCGCCACCGTCGCCGCACCGGCGGGTTCGACGACCAGCTTGGCGCGTTCCAGGCAGAGCAGCATCGCCTGCGACAACTGGTCCTCGGTGACCGTGACGATCTCGTCGACCAACTTCGAGACGTGATCGAAGGTCAGCTGGGACGGCTCACCCACCGCGATCCCGTCGGCGAGGGTGGACATGTACCGCAGCCGGACCGGATGCCCGGCCCGCAAGGAACCGGGCCAGGCCGCGGCCTGCTCCGCCTGCACTCCGACGATCCGGACGTGCGGCCGCAGCTCCCGCAGCACCGCCGCGACCCCGCTGATCAGCCCGCCACCGCCGGTGGACACCACCACGGTGGCCACGTCGGGGACCTGCTCGAGAAGCTCGAGGCCGACCGTGCCCTGGCCGCGCAGCACGTCCGGATGGTCGAACGGGTGAACCAGTACGGCGCCGGTCCGTGCCGAGAATTCCGCCGCCGCCTCCAGGGCATCGTCGAGCGTCTGCCCGACCAGGTCGACATTCGCACCATAGGCACGGGTCGCTGTCAGCTTGGCGATCGAAGCGCCCACCGGCATGTACACCTGAGCGGTGGTGCCGACCAGGGACGCCGCCAGCGCCACACCCTGGGCATGATTGCCCGCTGACGCCGCCACCACCCCGGCGGCGAGGTCGGCCTCGGACAGCCGCGCGATCCTGACGTACGCGCCGCGGATCTTGAAGGAGCCGGTGCGCTGCAGGTTCTCGCACTTGAGATAGGCCGGGCCGCCCACCCGCTCGAACAATGGCCGGGAGGATTCCATCGGGGTGTACCGCGCGACCCCGCGCAGCAATTCGGCGGCGATACGGACGTCGGCGACTGTGACCTGCTCCATGCCCGCCCATCCTGCCAGCGTCGACAGGATCAACAGCATCGGGAGGCGATCACGCCACCGGGTCAGGACCGCACGAACCGACCCGCTTCCGTCGGCCAGTACGCCGGCGGATCCATCGCGACCGCAGCGGCGCCGATCAACCCAGCGGTGCCGCCGAGCAGGGCGGGCACCACCCGCGGGCGCTTGGCGAAACCCAGTGCGGCATAACGGGAGTAGGCCGCGTCGATCGGGTCGAACAGCAGCGGGCCGGCCGCCGCGACGCCACCGCCGATGACCACCAGGTCCAAGTCGAGCAGCGTCACCGCCCCGGCGATCGCCAGGCCGAGCGCGGCCCCGGCCCGCTGGAAGGCCGCCAGCGCGATGGGATCGCCGGCCGCCGCCGCATCGGCGATCTCGTCCGCCGACGGCGCGGTCCCGTTCGTCGTCCCGGTCGCTGACGCGAACCCGTGCTGCACGGCCCAGGCCGCCAGCGAGGTGCCGCTGGCGATGGCCTCCAGGCAGCCGACACCGCCGCACACGCAGTCCGGGCCGGTCGGGTCCACACTGGCGTGCCCGATGTGGCCGGCGTTGCCGGTCGCGCCCACCACCACCCGACCGTTCAGCACGAATCCGCCGCCGACTCCGGTGGACACCACCATTCCCAGCACGTTGGCATGCCCGCGAGCGGCCCCCCGCCAGTGCTCGCCGACGGCGACCGCGACGGCGTCGCCGATCAGCCCGACGTCCATCTGGTAACGCTCGATCAGCCTGTCCCGCAACGGGTATGCGCGCCAGGCCGGAATGTTCACCGGCGACACCGTGCCGGTGTCCAGGTCCAACGGCGCCGCGGTACCCACTCCGATCGCCGGGACCAGGAGTGGGTCGCCGGGCCGGACGCCGGCGGATTCCAGGGCCGCGTCCGCGGCGGTGGTCAGCGCGTCGAACAGCACGTCACCGTCGGTGCCCTGCGGGTTGCGCACCCGGTGCGCCGCGACGATCGCACCGCTCTCGTCGACCACAGCCGCGGCCAGCTTCGTACCACCGATGTCCAGCGCCAGCGCCAGGCGCCGCTGCGTCATGATGGTGCCGTCATGAGTGTGCCGTCATGAGTGTCGTCATCGGTCTCAGTCCAGCGCATCGCGCAGGTCGGCCAGCAGGTCCTCGATGTCCTCGATCCCGACCGAGAGCCGGATCAGGTCGTCACGGACCTCCAACTGGGAGCCGGCGACGCTCGCGTGCGTCATCAGGCCAGGATGCTCGATCAGCGATTCCACCCCACCCAGCGACTCGCCGAGGGTGAACAACCGGGTCCGCTGGCAGACCTTGATCGCCTCCTCGCGACCGCCGGCCACCGTGAACGACACCATCCCGCCGAAGCGGAGCATCTGGCCGGCGGCGATCTGATGGCCGGGGTGACTGGGCAGACCCGGGTAGTAGACACGCCCGACCCGGGGGTGGCCGACGAGCAGATCGACCACCGCTTCGGCGTTGTCGCAGTGCCGATCCATCCGCACCGCAAGGGTTTTCACCCCGCGCAGGGTGAGCCAGGCGTCGAACGGCCCGGCGATGGCGCCCATCGATTTGGCGTGGAACGCAAACGCCTCACCCAGTCCGTCCTCGTCGGTGACCAGCGCGCCGCCGATGACGTCGGAGTGCCCGCCGATGTACTTGGTCGTCGAGTGCAGCACCACGTCGGCGCCCAGGTCGATCGGCTGTTGCAGATACGGCGAGGCGAACGTGTTGTCCACCAACAGTTTCGCGCCGCATACCGCGGCGATGTCGGCAAGGCCGGCGATGTCGGCGATGCCCAGTAACGGATTGGTCGGCGTCTCGCACCAGATCAGTTTCGTTTCCGGTCTTAGCGCGTCGCGGACCCCGTCGAGGTCACCCAGCGCCGTCGCGGTGTAGCTGATTCCCCAGGGGACACAGATCTTGTCGATCAGTCGGAAGGTCCCGCCGTAGGCGTCGTCCGGGATGATCAGGTGATCGCCCGGCCGGAGCACGGCCCGGATCAGCGTGTCCGAGGCCGCCATTCCCGAGGCGAAAGCATAGCCGTGGCCGGCTCCCTCAAGGCTGGCCAGCGCCTGCTCCAGCGCGGTGCGGGTGGGGTTGCCGGCCCGCGAATAGTCGTACCCGCCGCGGGTCTCGCCCACCACGTCCTGCGCGTAGGTCGAAGTCTGGTAGATCGGCACCGCGATGGACCCGGTCAGCGGATCGGGGTCCTGACCGGCATGGATCGCCCTGGTGGCGAAGCCGTCGGCGAACTCGTCGGCGAACTCGTCGGAACTGGACGGGATGCTCATGCGGGCCAGGGTAACGGCGGCACCGGGGCTCGGATCACATACCCGGCCAGAGGATCGCGCCGGATTCGGTGGTGCCGATGACGGTGGACTGTCCGCCCGACGCCTGCTGACGGGTGCGGCCGATCCACCGCCCGGTCGCCGGCAGGATCGCCGCGATCACGACGGCGACGCCGCCCCAGAACAGCGGCCACTGGTCGACTGGCACCTTTGCGCCGGAACCCACGTCGCCGTACCCGAGGCCGAACTGCGCCAAGGCCGTGGTGGCCACGCAGATGAGCGCACCGAAGATCAGCAGCCCCCGTCCGCGACGGAACAGCAGCAGCAACGCACCGATCACCATGAACACAGCCGCCAGCGCCCACCCGACAGTCGGCACCCCGGTCGTCGGCAACGCACCGGTGAACGCCTGCTGCTGCTCGTCGGTCAGGTTGCCCATCGCCGCGTCGATGCCCTCCCGGATGACCGGGTACGCCTGCGCACCGACCACCCAGGAGGTGATCAGCGCGAGCGTGGTCGTCAGGATTGCGGCCAGTGTCGCGGACAGGTCATCCTGCTGGGGCGCTTCGTACGGGGCTGGTAGGTAGCTCACGAGGCTCCCCCGAGGGATGGATGAATCGATGGATGGATCATCCGGTGACGTCATTCCGGTGAACTCATGGTAGCCCCGCGACCTGTGCCCCACTTCGGGTTTCGCCGGCCCGATCGTGGGTCATCCGGCGAGCGCCGGCCGGGCCTCAGCCGGCCAGGAACCCGAGCAGGTCGGCCCGGGTCAGCACGCCCGCCGGCTTCCCGTCGTCGACCACCATGATCGCGTCGCGGTCTTGCAGCGCCACTCGCGCGGCGGCCAGGTTCTCGCCGGACCCGACCAGCTCGAACGGCTGGGCCATGTGCCCGGTCACCGCGTCGGCCAACGATGCGGTGCCGGCGAACAACGCGTCGAGCAGGTCGCGTTCGGACACCGAGCCGACCACCTCGCCGGCCATCACCGGCGGTTCGGCGGAAACCACCGGCATCTGCGAGACGCCGTACTCGTGCATGATCTCCACCGCATCGCGGATGGTCTCGTTCGGGTGCGTGTGCACCAGCGAAGGGAGCTGGCCGCTCTTGCTCCGCAGCACCTCGCCGACGGTGGCCTCCCCGTCCCTGGACAGGAATCCGTAGGACGCCATCCAGCGATCCGAGAAGATCTTGGACAGGTACCCCCTGCCGCCGTCGGGCAGGATCACCACGACGATGTCGTCGGCGGTGAGGTCCTCCGCGAGCTTCAGCGCCGCGGCCACCGCCATGCCGCAGGATCCGCCGACCAGCAGCCCCTCCTCGCGGGCCAGCCGGCGGGTGAGCGCGAAGGACTCGGCGTCGGAGACGGCGATGATCCGGTCGGTGACCGTCCGGTCGTACGCGTCAGGCCAGAAGTCCTCGCCGACGCCCTCGACCAGGTAGGGACGTCCGGTACCGCCGGAATACACCGAGCCCTCCGGATCCGCGCCGATCACCTGCACCCGGCCATTTGACTTGTCTTTGAGATACCTGCCGGCGCCGGAGATGGTGCCGCCGGTACCCACGCCGGCGACGAAATGCGTGACCCTGCCGTCGGTGTCGGCCCAGATCTCCGGCCCGGTGGTGTCGTAGTGGCTCGCCGCGTTCTGTGGGTTGGCGTACTGGTCCGGTTTCCAGGCTCCGGCAGTGGTCCGCACCAACCTGTCCGACACCGAATAGTAGGAATCGGGATCCTCCGGCGCGACGGCCGTCGGGCAGACCACCACCTCGGCCCCGTACGCGCGCAGGACGTTCTGCTTGTCCTCACTGACCTTGTCGGGGCAGACGAAGATGCAGTGGTATCCGCGCTGCTGGGCGACCAGCGCAAGACCGACGCCGGTGTTGCCGCTGGTCGGCTCGATGATGGTGCCGCCGGACTGGAGTGCGCCGGACCGCTCGGCGGCCAGGATCATCTTCTCCGCGATGCGGTCCTTGACGGACCCGCCCGGGTTGAAGTACTCGATCTTGGCCAGCAAGAGCGGCGCCACCCCGGCGGCCACCGGGCCGAGCCGGACCAGCGGTGTGTTGCCGATCAAATCGACGATGGTCTCGGCATACCGCACGGAGGTTCTCCTTGATGGCTCTGAGGATGGTGGCTCGGATCGGGGGCTGTCGGATGGCTGTCCGACCCTGGGACGGCCGGCCGGCAGCGGACGAAAGGTCAGGCCCAGGCTAACCGGCCCCGGTAGCCCCGGGGGGTATCAGTCTCCGGCGGCAGATGCTCTCTCCGAGCAGACGCCCGAGCGATCGCGCGCAGCACGACCGATCGTCTGGACTACTAGATCGGGATTACTCGAACGGGGGGCCCGACCGAGTGGCCGATCGGCACTTCGGCTTCGCGGCGTCAACCATTTCCATCCTCGCGTGGGATGTGGGTCACCGGGCGTGCGGCGGAAGATGGTCATACCGCTCGCCCGGCCGGAGCAAATCGGCCGGTCCGGCGGTGGTAAAGGTGCATGTCTTCCGGCGCCCGGGTCCCAGGGCGCCGGTGCGTGGCTTCGTGTCAGGGGGCAGTCGATGAGCGTGTGGTCAAGCAAGACCTTTGGCCTGACGGGCGGATTGGTCTCCGCCGGTCCCGGGATCCGGGCCGGCGGCGGCAAGTTCGGCGTCGGGACGGTGGCGGGTATCAGTGTGCTGGCCGGCGTGAGCAGCGCCGTGGTCACGCTCATCCGCAAGGCCATGACCGCGACCCGGGTGATCGAAGCCGCGGCCGTCGATGCCGCGCAGGCGGCAGGCACACTGGTGCCACCCTCGCTGCCCGGTGCGACCCAGGCGCAGCAGCGCGCCGCCGACCTGCTGGCACAGATTCAACTGCCGCAGGGCGACGGTGTGTACAGCCCGGACGGTCGCCTGTTGCCAGAGGGGCATCAGGACGACGATTTCGTCACCCTGGTGATGCTCGGCGACTCGACGTCGGTCGGCTACGGGACCGAACATGCTGACGATCTGCCCGGCGTCATCCTGGCTCGCGGCGTCGCGGACCAGCTGAATCGACCAGTCCGGCTGCGCAGTCACGGCCTGACCGGGGCGACGTCCGCGGACCTGCCCCGGCAACTGGACCTGTGCCTGGCGCAGGCGCCTGACGCGGTGGTGATCCTGGTGGGCGCCAACGACATCCGCGACATGGTGCCGCCGTGGCGGTCCGCGGCCCAGCTGGGTGCGACGGTCGCCAAGCTCACCTCGCGGAGGATTCCGGTGGTGGTCGGAACCTGTCCGGATTTCGGCGTGGTCACCCCGATCCCGCAACCGTTGCGGTCGATGCTGAGCCAGTGGTCGCTGCGCCTGGCGGTCCTGCAGGAGCGCGCCGTCAGCGACGCGGCCGGGTGTGCCGTGGCCATCGCCAAGCTCGTCAGCCCGCAGTTCGTGGACCGGCCGGATCTGTTCGCCCCCGACCGGTTCCACCCGTCCGGCGCCGGCTACCGCCGGGCGATGGATGTGCTGCTGCCGGCACTGATCGAGGAACTGGCGGCGCGTCCGCTGCGGCACGAACTGTCGGCCCCGCCGTCGACCGAGACCCACGCCGTCTCTGCCTGAGTTCAGCGACCGTGGCGGTGATCGTGGGGCCGGGGTGGCCTGGCAGGGCAGGCCCGCGTCGGTGCGGTGCACGGCCACGACCCGCTCGGGGTGGTCGAGCCCGAGGTAGCGGCTCACGTGGCTGCCGATGTCCCCATGCTGCCGCTGGTCCTCAGGCACGGCTCGGTCCCGAGCGACCACCCGGCGTCCTCGGGCGTGTCCGGCCAGCGCGTCGCGCGCAGCCGCGCGCGGAGGTCTTCGAGCGCCGCGGGGGCGGTCTGCGGGTGAACCGCTCGGGGCGGGGCGCGGCGTCCGGCATGCACGCACCCTACGGACCGCGCCGCGCTACTCCGCGAAGGAGCTGCGGTCAGCACTGCAATAGCACTGGTGGTCAGCGCAGACCGTCGTCAGCGCAGACCCAGCTCCGTCCGCAGCCCGGTGAGCACGGCATCGACGCCGGACGCCGGCACCCCGGCCGCATGGGCATCGGCGATCAGCACGACCAGCTGATCGGCCAGTGTGTGCGGTGCGAGCGGCGGGACCTCGGGCACGTCGGCTCCGCGGGCGGCGGCCGCGAGCACGGCCAGCGCGTCGAGGGCCCGACGGGTGGCGGCGATCCGATCGCCATGCCTCCAGGCCGAGACGGGCCAGGCCCGCACCCGACGAACGAACTCATCGGCCTGCGGGCCTGGCCGGAGGGTCATGGGAGTTGCTTCATGGGACTCGAGCGTCGCGTCGGACACCGGCCGGCTGAACTACTGGCGCATGTATCCCAGCAGCCGCAGGATCTCCAGGTACAGCCACACCAGGGTGACCATCAGACCGAAGGCGAAGTACCAGGAGGTCTTGGCCGGTGCACCCTGCTTGATGGCCTGGTCGATCGC
>DASQFG010000350.1:0-2940 GCA_035633315.1 Nakamurella sp.
GAGCGCGGTGGCCGTCCTGGTCCAGGTGTCCGTCCGACCGAGCGCCCGCCGCACCGCACCCTCCGGTGCGTCGATGATCAGGCTCGCGCGCAAGGGGTTCACGATCGAAGCCTGCCACGCCGGCGCCGCCACCCGCTGTCGAGCACTGCCAGCGCGGTCGGGCACTGCCAGCGCGGTCGGGCACTGCCAGCGCTGTCGGGCACTGCCAGCGCGTTCAGGCACTTCCAGGCACTTTCAGGCGGGGATGCGGGCGGCGCCGGCGGGATCGAACCGCAGACGCACCCGCTCCCCGACTCCGGCCAGGCAATCCGCCCCCGCGACCGCTTGCACCACGCCCCAGGTGCCGGTGTCCACCGTCAGCGTCACCCCGTCGGGCGCCGGCGCCACCATGACGACCCGACCGTGCACCGACCCCTCCGGGTCCAACACCAGCGCCGCGGGTCGCAGCGCCAGCCTGGCTTCGGGTGTCTCGCTCACCCCGATCGCGTTCCCGTTCTCACTTCCGATCTCACTTCTGGTCTCACTTCCGATCCCACTTCCGATCGATCCGTGCCGGATCGCAGGGTGGACCGAGGTGTACCCGACGAACCGGGCGACCCACTCGTCGGCCGGTTCGGTCCACACCTCACGCGGAGTGCCCTGCTGGCGGATCGATCCCGAGCGCATCACCGCGACCCGGTCGGCGACGGCGAAGGCCTCGCCCTGGTCGTGGGTGACGAACAGGGCGGTCGTCGCGGTGCTGGTCAGCACCGACTTGAGATCCGCGAGCAGGCGCTCACGCAGCGACCGGTCCAGCGCGGCCAGCGGTTCGTCGAGCAGCAGTAGCCGGGGGCGCGGGGCCAGCGCCCTGGCCAGTGCCACTCGCTGCGCCTCCCCGCCGGACAGGGTGGACACCCGCCGCGGGCCGTAGCCCTCGAGCCCGACCAGCTCCAGCAATCCGGCGACCCTGTCCTTCGACTCGTCACGGCCGAGCCGCGTGAAACGCAGGCCGTAGGCGATGTTGCCGGCCACATCACGGTGCGGGAAGAGGACGCCGTCCTGGAACATCAGGCCGAACCCTCTGCGGTGCACCGGTACCCCGGCAAGGTCCGCTCCGTCCCAGCAGATGCTGCCCGCTGCAACGGGTTCCAGGCCGGCGACCGCCCGCAGCAGGGTTGACTTGCCGCAGCCGGACGGGCCCAGCAGGGCGATCACGTCGCCGTCCCGCACGGTCAGGTCCACCCCGTCTACCGCCACGACTGCGCCGTAGTTCACCGCGATCCCGCGCAACTCGAGCATCAGAAGCCGCCGATCCCCGGCTCGCCGCGCCGGCCGCCGGCGACCGCGTCGACCAGGAACACCGCGGCCGCGCACAGCACCGCCAGCACGACGGCGGCCGCCAGTGCCATCCCGGTGTTCACCGCACCGGGGCGGGCGATCAACCGGCCGATCACCACCGGCAGCGTCGGGTTGTCGGGCCTGGCGACGAAGGTGGTGGCTCCGAACTCCCCCAGCGCCACCGCGAAGGCGAACGCCGATGCACCGGCCAGCGCGCGGGACATGATCGGTAGGTCCACGCTGATCCACACCCTGATCGGGCCGGCCCCGAGCACGGCGGCGGCCTGGCGGAGCCGCTCGTCCGCCGCGCGCAGCACCGGCAGCACCATCCGGACGACCAGTGGCGTGGTCACCATCGCCTGCGCGATCGGGATCAGCAGGGGCGACGACCGGAGATCCAGCGGCGGCGAATCCAGCGCGATGAGGAACCCGAAGCCGACGGTGACGGCGCTGACCCCCAACGGCAACATCACCAGCGCGTCCAGCGAACCGACCGCCCGGCGGGCCAGCAGGCGGCGCGGCCGTCGGGCCAGCACCACGGAGAGCAGCACGCCCACCACGATCGACAGAGCGGCGGCGGCGAGCGCGGTGCCCAGCGAGTAGCCCAGCGCGGTGGTCACCGGCACCAGCAGGGCGTTCCCCTCTCCCGTCCCGGCCAGCGCGTGGTAGTTGCCGAATCCCCAGCCGTCCGGGGTGCGCAAGGAGCGGATCACCAGCACCGCCATCGGCACGATCAGCAGCACGCCGACGAACCCCGTGACGACGACGGCGGGCAGGTCCGAGCGGCGTAGCGGGTGGGCCGCATCGGCGGCTGCCCGTAGCCGCAGGGTCGCCTCGCCCCGCCGGCGCAGTACCGCGGCGACCACCAGCACCCCGGTGACGAGCAGGATCTGCAGGATCGACAACACGGCCGCCGCCTGCAGGTCGCCGAGTTGTGCGGTCTGCCGGTAGATCTCGGTTTCCAGGGTGCCGAACCGCGACCCTCCCATGATCAACATGATGCCGAAGCTGGTGGCGCAGAACAGGAACACCATCACGAAGGCCGCGGCGATCGCCGGCAGCAGGGACGGCAGGGTGATGGTGAGAAAGGACCGCAGCGGACCGGCACCCAGGCTCCGCGCGGCCTCCGCCGGCCGGGTGTCCAGGTGCGCCCAGGTGGCCCCGACCGTCCGCACCACCACCGCATAGTTGAGGAAGACGTGCGCGGTGAGGATGGCCGCGACCGAGCCATCCCAGCCCCAGGAGCCCAGAACGCCGTCAGCGGCGAACAGGGTCCGGAACGCCAGCGCCACCACCACGGTCGGCAGCACGAACGGCACGGTGACCAGCGCCCGTACCGCGCCGCGGCCCCGGAACGAACAGCGGTACAGGAGGTAGGCGCCTGGCAGCCCGAGGAGAACCGCGAGCGCCGCGGACGCCGCCGCCTGCCACAGCGTGAACACCGCGATCCGCTGTACCCGCGGCTTGCCGAGAACGTCGATGACCCCGCCGGCATCAACGGTCCCGGCCACCGTCAGCCCCCGCCCGATCAACGACCCGACGGGATAGAAGAAGAACAGTGCGAACATCACCAGTGGAATTGCCGCCAGCACCGCGAATCCAGCGGCCCGCGCGATCCGCCCC
>DASQFG010000351.1:0-4628 GCA_035633315.1 Nakamurella sp.
TTCCGCATCGGGCACCGCAGCCCGCTCGGGTGCGTTCGCCGTGGGTGCCTCTGCGCCTTCACGGCAACCGACCTCCACCGTCACCGACCCGCCCAACCCTCGGGCCAGGGTGGTGGCCTGCGGTTCCCACTTCGCGTACGCGTCCGGGTATCCCGAGTACTGCACGGCCTGGGCGGCCTGGGTCAGGGACATGTCCTGCCAGCCGGGCACCTCCAGCAGCGCGTCGTAGAACTTCCCGGAGGCGTAGACCGGGTCGAGGATCTGCTCGACCGTGCCCCAGCCCTGCGACGGGCGCTGCTGGAACAGTCCCACCGAATCCCGGTCCCCGTCCGGCCGGTTCCGCAGGCTCGACTCCTGCCAGGCCGCGGCCAGCGCGATGACCCTGGCCCGTTCGGGCGCGCCCCTCGACAACCCGACCGCGTTGATCGTCGACGCGTGCTGCAGCTGGATCGCCGTCAGGTCGACGTCGGGTGCGGCCGCCCGGTTCGCGGGGTCGCCGGGCACCGTGCAGTCGGGCCCGGCGGTCCCGCCCGGCCGCAGCAGCAACCAGCCGCCCAGCACCGCCGCCGCCAGCAACAGCACCAACCCGGTCACGGCCAGGGTGATCGTCACGGGCCTTCGCACGTCAACGACGGTACTGTGCCGGGGGTGTCAATCCCTGCGCCTACCGGCGCGACCCTGCTGGACCTGCACACCGACCCCGCCGAACTGACCGCCGGGCTGGTGGACATCGCCTCGGTGTCCGGTACCGAGGGTCCCATCGCGGACGCCATCGAAGCCGCGCTGCGGGCCGAGAACCGTTTCGAAGTCCTACGCCGGGGCAACGTGGTGCTGGCCCGCACCGCTCTCGGCCGACCCACCCGGGTGCTGTTGGCCGGTCACATCGACACCGTGCCGATCGCCGACAACGTGCCGTCCCGGCGTGACGGCGACACCCTGCACGGCTGCGGGACCACCGACATGAAGTCCGGCGACGCGATGCTGCTGCACCTGGCGGCGACCGTGGCCGAGCCCTCCCGCGATCTGACACTGATCTTCTACGACTGCGAGGAGGTCGAGTACGAGCGGAACGGGCTGACCGCGGTGCAGGCCGAACTGCCGGAGTGGCTCACCGCCGACCTGGCGATCCTGGCCGAACCCACCAACGGCCAGGTCGAGGCGGGCTGTCAGGGCACCGCGGCGATCGCCGTCACGGTGCACGGCCGGCGTTCCCACTCGGCGCGATCATGGTTGGGGGACAACGCGATCCATCGGTCGGCGGCGGTGCTGGAGCGGCTGGCCGGGTTCGATGCGCGGACGGTCGACATCGACGGCTGCGTGTACCGGGAGGGTCTGAACGCCGTCGGGATCTCCGGTGGCGTGGCCGGCAACGTCATTCCCGACGAGTGCACGGTGAAGATCAATTTCCGGTTCGCGCCCGATCGCAGCGCCGAGCAGGCCGTGGCCGTGCTGCAGGAGCTGTTCGCCGATTTCGACGTCCAGGTGCTGGACGCCGTCGGCGGTGCCCTGCCCGGCCTGCGCGCGCCGGCGGCGGCCGAGTTCGTCGAGGCCGCCGGCGGTCAGGCGGTGGCCAAGTTCGGGTGGACCGATGTGGCGCGCTTTGCCGCGCTCGGCATCCCGGCCGTCAACTTCGGCCCCGGCGACCCGTCGCTGGCGCACACCCGCGAGGAGCACGTCTCGATGACGCAGATCCGGGAGATGACGCAGGTTCTGCGCGCGTTCCTGAGCTGAACCTCAGCGCATTCAGGGGATGCCACGGGTGAACGCCAGGTGGCGTCCGGGCGGACATCGCGGTGCCGCAACCAGGACGGCGCCGGCCCGGTGCGCAGCGTCACTACTGTGGCCCAGGTGACCGAATTCGAAGATCCACCGGCCCCGCTGGCCGACGGTCAGGTGCGGGAGAGTTTCCGCGGGCCGGTGCGGCTCCGCGGCGATCAGCGCGAGGAGAACAGCAGCACCACCGACCAGCGGTTGCTGGACTCGCGGGGGCCGAGCGACTGGGTGCACACCGACCCATGGCGGGTGCTGCGCATCCAGGCCGAGTTCGTCGAGGGCTTCGGCGCCCTTGCCGGTTTGCCGCGCGCGGTCACGGTGTTCGGCAGCGCGCGCGCCAAGCGCGGTTCGAAGGAATACCAGCAGGCCGAGGAGATCGGCGCGGCGCTCGCCGACGAGGGTTTCGCGGTGATCACCGGCGGCGGCCCGGGGATCATGGAAGCGGCGAACAAGGGCGCCAAGCAGGCCGGCGGCATGTCGGTCGGGCTCGGCATCGAGCTGCCGTTCGAGCAGGGTTTGAACCGGTACGTGGACCTGGGCATCAACTTCCGCTACTTCTTCGCCCGCAAGACGATGTTCGTCAAGTACTCGCAGGCCTACGTGTGCCTGCCCGGTGGGTTCGGCACGCTGGACGAGCTGTTCGAGGCGCTCACCCTGGTGCAGACCAAGAAAGTCACCAAGTTCCCGGTGGTGCTGTTCGGTTCGGCGTACTGGGGCGGGCTGGTCGACTGGATCCGGGATTCGGTGGCCGCCTCCGGCAACATCTCGCCGCCCGACCTGGGCCTGCTGCACGTCACCGATGATGTCGACGACATGATCCGCGTGGTGCACGACGCCTACGCGGCCTGGGAGGCCGCGCACTGACGGGAGCCGCGGGCACGGACCGACCGGACGGGCGAGAGAACCGTGGACTCACTCCGGCGTGGGAGGATGGCGCGCGTGCTGCGTTGGATCACCGCTGGTGAATCACATGGGCCCGCGCTCGTCGCCGTTCTCGAGGGGCTGCCGGCCGGCGTTCCGGTGACGACCGCCGACATCGCCGTCCAGCTCGCCCGCCGGCGCCTGGGCTACGGCCGCGGCGCCCGGATGAAGTTCGAGCAGGACGCCGTGACGCTGCTGGGCGGTGTCCGGCACGGCCTGACCCTGGGCGGCCCGATCGCGGTACAGATCGGCAACACCGAATGGCCCAAGTGGGAACAGATCATGGCGCCCGACCCGGTCGACCCCGAGATCCTGGCCGGGCTGGCCCGCAACGCGCCGCTGACCCGTCCGCGGCCGGGTCACGCGGATCTGGCCGGCATGCAGAAGTACGGCTTCGACGACGCCCGTCCGGTGCTGGAGCGGGCTTCCGCCCGGGAGACCGCCGCCAGGGTCGCGCTCGGCACGGTGGCGCAGCAGTTCCTGCGCGAGGTGCTCGGTGCCGAGGTCCTCTCGCACGTGGTGTCGATCGGCGAGGGCGATGCGGTCGACGGCCCGCTGCCGACCCCCGCCGACCGGGATGCCATCGACGCCTCACCGGTCCGCGCCCTGCACCCGGACTCCACGGCGGCGATGGTCGCCGAGATCGAGGCCGCCAAGGCCGACGGCGACACCCTGGGCGGCGTGGTCGAGGTGCTCGTCTACGGCCTGCCCCCCGGGCTGGGTTCGTTCGTGCACTCCGACCGCCGGTTGGACGCCCGGCTGGCCGGTGCGTTGATGGGCATCCAGGCGATGAAGGGCGTCGAGGTCGGGGACGGGTTCACCACCGCCCGGCGGCGCGGCTCCAAGGCGCACGACGAGATCGATCCCCGCAATCCCGGCGTCACCCGCAGGTCCAACCGGGCCGGTGGCATCGAGGGCGGGATGACCAACGGCGAGGTGCTGCGGGTGCGGGTGGCGATGAAGCCGATCTCCACCGTGCCCCACGCGCTGGCCACCCTGGACGTCGCGACCGGCGAGCAGGCCATGGCGATCCACCAGCGCAGCGACGTCTGCGCGGTGCCGGCCGCCGGGGTGGTGGCCGAGGCGATGGTGGCCCTGGTGGTCGCCGACGCGGTGACCGAGAAGTTCGGCGGGGATTCGGTTGTCGAGGTCCGGCGCAACGCGCGGGCCTACCTGGCGACGCTGGCGGACACCCTGCCGCTGGCCGGTGACCTGCTCGAGCCGGTCGCCCCCGCGTCTGGTTCCCGATGACCGCGCCCGGCCCGACGCCCGTGGAGAGCGCGCAGGGCCGGACCGGGCCGGTGGTGGTGCTGGTCGGTCCGCCCGGCTCCGGCAAGACCTCCGTCGGCACGGCCCTGGCCCGCAGGACCGGGCACGCCTTCCGGGACACCGATGCCGACATCGAGGCCACCGCCGGCCGGCCGATCCCGGACATCTTCGTGCAGGACGGCGAGCCGACGTTCCGTGCGCTGGAGCGCGAGGCCGTCGCGACAGCACTCGCCGACCATCCCGGCGTGCTCGCACTGGGTGGCGGATCGATCCTGGCCGAGCAGACCCGGAACCGGCTGGTCGGCCACCGGGTGGTCTTCCTCAGCGTGACCATGCCGACCGGGGTCAAGCGCACCGGGCTGGCCTCCAACCGGCCGCTGCTGGTCGGGGTGAATCCGCGCCCCACCTACAAGGCCATGCTGGACGCGCGGCTCCCGCTGTACCGGGAGGTCGCCACCATCGTGGTTCCCACCGACGAGCTGACGGTGGATGAGGTGGCCAGCGCGATCATCGACGGACTGGGCCTCACCCCAGCTGTCGAGACAGCAATCGAACCAGTGATCCACTCAGCCACCGACACGCGGGGAATCACGTGAGCGCGGGGATGAAATGAGAGTGGGGACGTCGACCGACCCGGTGACCGTGCACGTCGCGTCCGCCGCGCC
>DASQFG010000352.1:0-7423 GCA_035633315.1 Nakamurella sp.
GTAGGCCCGTCCGCGACGATCGCGGGCCCAGTACAACGCTGACGAATGTTCATGGCCTGGAGCCTTTCTCGCATTCGCAGATCCCAGTGATCGACCGGTCGCTAGAGATTCGCGGATTCAGCATGGCCTTTGGATGGTGCACTCGGGTGCCTGTGGTTGGGGGTGCACGCACCCCCGACCACGGCAGATGCAGCTGGTCTCGTCCGTGTCCGATGAGGCGCCAGGCCGGAGTGTCTACGGTCCGCGAGCCGGTGGACCAAGCAGGTCGAGCACCAGCCCATCCAACCGCCTCAACGATGTGACGGAGACCTGATGGCGATTATGGCGATCAAGGAATACCCGCGGGCGAATCTTTCCCCGGGGTGATCGGACGGACGACGGATGAGTCGTCCCCGGCGTGGCCGGCGCAGGTGCGGGCGGTGCAGGGTGCTCCGAATGTGGTGACAGTCGTGTTGGACGACACCGGGTTCGGTCAGTCGGGGTGTTACGGCAGCCCGATCGCGACGCCGAACTCCGACGCGATCGCCGCGGATGGCCTGCGGAAAAGCAACATGCACTGGACTTCCTGCGCACCCTCGGCAAGCCGGACAACACCCTGATCATGGTGATTTCCGACAACGGCGCCACCATCGCGGCGGCACTGCGGCAGGCGGGCGGCTGACCGATCCGGTCGGCCGACTCCGGCCGGGCTTCTGGAGGGCCATCCGGCACGGCTCCCGGGCGCTGTCGGTGGCTCATGATGGGATCGGGTCATGGCTGGAACCGCGATGGCGTCCCCCCGTTTCCGGCTGCGCCGAGCGGCGCAGTCGGACGCCTTCATCGACCCCACCGACGAACAACGCCGGGTGATCGAGCATCGCGGTGGGCGCTTGCGGGTACTGGCCGGTCCCGGCACGGGGAAGACCGCGACACTGGTCGAGGCTGTCGCCGAGCGGATCACCGAGCGCGACGTTCCACCGGAAAGCGTTCTGGTGCTGACGTTCTCGCGTCGGGCAGCCGCCGAGCTGACCGACCGGATCACCCGCCGGCTGGCCATCACCACCCGGGAACCGCTGGTCCGGACGCTGCACGCGTATGCCTTTTCGCTGTTGCGGGCGCACGCCGTGCGGTCCGGAGAGCCAGCGCCTCGGCTGCTGGCCGCGGGGGAGTCCGACCAGATGGTGCGCGAGCTGCTGGCCGGACAGGTGGAATCGGCCAGGGGATCCTGGCCGGACGGGGTGCGCGGGGCGCTCGGTTCCCCTGCGTTCGCTGCCGAGTTGCGAGAGCTGTTGCTGCGCACCGCCGAACGGGGCATCACGCCAGCGCGGCTGGCCGACCTGGGCCGGCGCCGCCGGCGACCGGAGTGGCGGGCGGCCGCGAAATTCGCGATGGAATACCAGGACGTCGCGGATCTGCGGCAGGGCAGCAGCGGGTTCGGAGCGGCGCTCGACCAGGCGGAACTGACCCTGGCCGCGCTGGCGCTGCTCTCTGACGACAGGGTGCTGGCGGCCGAGCAGTCGCGGATCCGCCGGATTTTCGTCGACGAGTACCAGGACGTCGACCCGGCGCAGGCGCGGCTGGTGCAGCGGTTGTCCTCCGGCGCCGACGAACTGATCGTGTTCGGCGACCCCGACCAGTCGATCTATACCTTCCGCGGATCGGACCCGGCCGCCCTGCGCGACATCGACGTGCACGCAACGGTGTCGCTCACCGCGTCCCGCCGGCTGGCGCCCGAGGTGCTGGTGGCGACCCGGCGCGTCGCCGCCAGGCTCCCGGGCGGGTGGCCGCACCGCGCGCTCACCCCGCCACCTCGGGAATGGGCGGTCGTCGAGGAGGACGGCCTGCCCTGCGATGGCGAGGTCATCGTTCGCACCCTGCCTACCGCTGCCCGTGAGGCCGCATACATCGCCGATCAACTGAGGCGCGCGCACCTGATAGACGGTGTGCCCTGGTCGGAGATGGCCGTGCTCACCCGCTCGCCGGTGGTCGCTTTGCCCGCGCTGCGTCGGGCGTTTGCCCACGCGGGCGTCCCCCTCGCGGTGTCGGGGCAGGACGACCGGCTGGTCGACGAACCGGTGGTGGCCACGCTGATCTCGGTGCTCCGCTGCGGGCTGGAGCCGGCAACACTGACCGGCCAGGTGGCCGTCGACCTGCTGGGCTCGCCCGCCGGGGCGATGGACGTCGCGGCGCTCCGCCGGTTGCGCCGGGCGCTTCGGGCCGCGCGCGTAGGGGAGGGCCCGACCACCGACCTGCTGGCTGCTGTCCTGGCCGGCGCACCGCTGCCCGCGACCATCCCTCCCGACCTCGCCGCCCCCGTGCTCCGGATCGCCGCCATGGTGGACGCCGCCCGGGCCGGCATCTCGGACCCCGCCGCCGAGTCGACGCTGTGGAAGATCTGGCAACTGTCCGGCCTCGAGGACGCTCTGGTGAGCGCAGCGCTCCGCGGTGGTCGGGCGGGGCAACGGGCCGACGCCACGCTGGACGCCGTGCTGGCCGTTTTCGGTATGGCCGCGGAACTGGCCGAGAAGTTGCCGATGGCAGGGATGAGCGCCTTCGTCGACACGGTCGAGGGGCGCAGGATTCCGGGGGACCGGACTGCGACGCCGGTCAGATCGGCGGACGCTGTGGCGGTGCTCTCGGCGCACGCGGCCAAGGGGCTGGAATGGGATCTCGTCTGCTTGGCTGGCGTCGCCGAGGGTCGCTTTCCGGTGCTGCGGTCCCGCCAGGACCTCCTCGGGGTCGATGAGATCCTCGACATGGCAAGCGGTCTCCCGCCGACGGTGGTCGACCGGGCATGTCTGGTCGACGACGAGCGGCGGTTGTTCTATGTCGCGGCCACCCGTGCCCGGCGTCGGCTGATCGCGACCGCGGTCGCCGACCAGGACACCCTGCCGTCCAGATTCCTGTATGAACTTGCCGGCGCCGACGACCTGCCGAACGGGTGGCCGGTCGGGGTCGACGGAGCCGACCGCCGCGGCCTGCACCTCACGGACCTGATCGCGGAATTGCGCCGTGCGGTCACCGACCCGTCGGTACCCGATCGCACCGCCGACCTGGCGGCGGCCCAGCTGGCCAGGCTCGCCGCCGCCGGTGTGCCCGGTGCGCACCCCGACGACTGGTACGGGCTGGCGGAGCGGTCGACCACTGCCCCGGCGCTGCCGCAGGATGCGGCGGTGACGGTGTCGCCGTCGGCGGTGGAGTCTTTGACCACCTGCGCACTGCGCGGTGTGCTGGAGCGCCGCGGCGGGCGCGGCCCGGCCGGTCAGGCCCAGATCGAGGGCATCGTGGTGCACGCGTTGGCAGACGGGCTGGCCCGCGGCGTCTCCCGCGCCGAACTCGTCGCCGAGACCGACGAGTTCCTGAACCGGCAGACCCAGCTTCCGCCCTGGCTGCTGGCCCGGACCAGGCGTGCGCTGACCGCGATGGTGGACGCGGCGGTCGCGTGGCAGGCCGACAACTACCCGGGCCGCACCCTTGTCGGGTCGGAGCTGAAACTGACCGCGGCCGTCCCTGCCGTTCCTCGAGGCACGCCGGACGGGCACCTCCCGTCGACCCGCCCGGTCGTGCTGGAGGGCCGGGTGGACAGGCTGGATCGCCGGGCCGACGGCTCCGTGGTGGTGGTCGATTTCAAGACGGGCGCCACCAAGCCCACGAAGGTGCAGGTGCTGGAGAACGCGCAACTCGCGGTGTACCAACTGGCGATCGAGCTGGGCGCCGAATCGCCCGGCGGTGCGGAGCTGATTCACCTCCGCACCGGAAAGCCCGTGGTGTTGCCGCAACCGCCGCTCGAGCCGGGAGCCGCCCTGGAGTGGAGCGCGGTGGTCCGCGATGCCGCGGAACAGATGGCCGCCTCCGCCGCGGTCGCCCGGGAGAACGGCCGCTGCGACCGATGCCCCGTGCGATCCAGCTGCCCGCTGCGGCCCGAGGGACGCCAGGTGACCCGATGATCTCCGCGACCGAACTCGCCGCCGTTCTGGGGTTACCCGCACCCACCCCCGAACAGCTCGCGGTCATCGAGGCACCGCTCGCGCCGTCTCTGGTGGTCGCCGGCGCCGGTTCGGGCAAGACCGAGACGATGGCCGCCCGGGTGGTGTACCTGGTGGCGACCGGCCAGGTCCGCGCCGAGGAGGTTCTCGGACTGACCTTCACCCGGAAAGCAGCAGCCCAGCTCTCCCAACGGATCCGCAAACGGCTCCGGATGGTCGGTGCCCTCGGGGTTCCCGCACTCGTCGGTCAGGCAGGGGAACCCGGATTCCGCGACCCGGACAGCGCCCGCGGCGGAACCAGCTCAGGCAGCTCGAGCCCGGACGGCGATCCGGAGGTGTCCACCTACCACGCGTTCGGTGGTCGGCTCATTGCCGACTTCGGGCCGCTTGCCGGGGTGGAGCCGAGTTCGACCGTGCTGACGCCGACGGCGGCCTGGCAGCTCGCCCGCAGGGTGGTCACCCGGTGGGACGGGGACCTGCTGACCGACCTCGGACCGGACCAGGTCACCGAACGATTGCTGGCCATCTCCGGCGCCCTGGCCGATCATCTCACCGGACCCGACGAGCTGGCCGAGGTGCTCGACGAGCTGCTGGCGAGGCTGCGGTCGGCGGACCCCGTGCCGCGGCAGCGCGGCGAGCTGCACAGTGCGTTGGCCAAGCATGTCAAGAGCCTGCAGGACCGGCAGTGGATCGTGCCGCTGGTACAGGCGTTCTCGGTCGCCAAGCGTGAACGTGGCGCGATCGACTTCGCCGACCAGATGCAAGTGGCGGCGCAGCTCGTGCTGGAGCACCCGAAGATCGGGAGCGCAATGCGCGAGAGGTACCGGGTCGTGCTGCTCGACGAGTATCAGGACACCGGGCACGCGCAGCGGGTGATCCTGCGCGCGCTGTTCAGCGCCGGGCACCCGGTCACCGCGGTCGGCGATCCGGTGCAGTCGATCTACTCCTGGCGGGGGGCGTCGGCATCGAACCTGCCGCGGTTCACCACCGACTTCCCGCAGGCCTCGGGCCGGCCGTCGGTGACGTTGCCGCTGCTCACCAGCTTCCGCAATCCGGAATCCGTGCTCGCCGTCGCCAATCATGCGTCGGCCCCGATCAGGACGGGAGCCGTGGTGGGCCCGGCGGCTCGGGTGACGGTGGGGGAGTTGCGTCCACGGCACGGGGCACCGCAGGGCGAGATCGCCTACGGCTTGTTCGGCACAGTGGCGGACGAGGACGCCTGGGTTGCGGCGTCGATCGCCCGCCGCTGGCGTGCCGCGATGGACGGCTCCGGCGCCGCCGACTCCGCTCAATCCGACTCCGCTCAATCCGACTCTGCTCAATCCGACTCCGCTCAATCCGACGGCCCGCCCGCCGAATCCCCCACAGCAGAGCCGCCGACATCCGAACGACCGACACCCGAACCACCGACGACCGCCGTGCTGGTCCGCCGCCGCAGGGACATGGCGGGCATGGCTGCGGCGCTGCGCGAACAGGGGCTGCCCGTCGAAGTGGTCGGTCTGGGCGGCCTCCTCGACGAGCCGGAGATCGCCGATCTCGTCGCCACCCTGCGGGTGCTGGTCGACCCGACGGCCGGCCCGGCGATGATCCGTTTGCTCACCGGTGCCCGCTGGCAACTGGGCACCGCCGACCTCGAAGCGCTGGCTCAGCGGTCACGGACGCTGGCCATCGCCGGACGGGACGCCGCGCACGCCAGGGGCTCGGCAGGGCCGGAGCGCCGATCCGGTACCGAGGCGGTCCGCAACGCGTTGACGGACGCTCTGTCCGCCGAGGACATCGACACCGCCTCCTTGGTCGACGCGATCGGCGACCCGGGCACCGCGACGGACTACTCCCGCCAGGGGCACCGCCGGCTCACCCGGCTGGCCGCCGAGCTGGACCGGCTGCGTGCCCGGATGGGTCAGCCGCTACCGGATCTGATTGCCGACATCGAACACACCCTGGGACTGGACGTCGAGATCCAGCTAGGCTCGCCCGCCGGTCGCGCCCACCTGGACGCGTTCGCGGCGGTGGTGTCCGACGTGGCGTCCACCGGGGCCGGACCAGGCGAACTGCTCGACTATCTGGACGCCGCCGCCGAACGCGAGGACGGACTGACCCCGGGAGAGGTCCCGGCGTCCTCCGGCCGCGTCCAGGTGCTGACGATCCACGCCGCCAAAGGTCTGGAGTGGGAGATCGTCGCGGTACCGCACCTCACCGACGGGGTGTTTCCCAACAGCAGGGGCGGCACCTGGCTCGGCGACGCCGCGCAACTGCCGCCGGTCCTGCGCGGCGACCGAGCCGATCTACCGTCGCTGGCGCTGCCGCCCGGCGGCAACCAGAAGGACCTCGCCGACGCGCTGGCCGCGCACACCGAAGACTTCCGGGAGCACCGGCTCACCGAAGAGCGGCGGTTGCTCTACGTGGCTCTCACCAGGGCGGAACGGGTGCTGCTGGCCTCGGGTCACCATTGGGGTGCGACCACCGCCTCACCCGCAGGGCCGAGTGAGTTCCTGCACGAAATCCGTGATGCCTCCGGCGCTTTCTGTCCACCGGAGGAATGGGCCGAGGCGCCGGATCCCACCGTGGGCAACCCCCTGACGGCAACGCCGCGACTCGCCCGCTGGCCCGTCGACCCCCTCGGCGAGCGGCGTTCCGCGGTTCGGGCCGGGGCGGATCGGGTGCTGCTGGCGCTGACCGCCATGTCCGCTGAGACCGAACAGCCGACCGCAGAATTCGACCCCTTCGGCTGGACCCAGGACGTCACCACGCTGTTGGCCGAACGGTCGGCAGCGCACGCCGGGCAGATTGAGGTGGACCTGCCCGGGACGGTGTCGGTGTCATCGCTCGTCGACCTCGCCAGGGATCCGGGGAGCCTGGCCCGCCGGTTGCGCCGCCCGGTGCCGTCCGAACCTGCGGTGCACGCCCGCCGCGGCACCGCGTTCCACCGCTGGCTGGAGGGCTACTTCAGCGGTGAGGCGCTCGTCGCGGTCGGCGACCTGCCCGGCGCCGGTGACCGCTCGGCGGCGCCCGACCCGGAGTTGGACGATCTGCGGGCACGATTCCTGGCCTCCCCCTGGGCGTTTCGGGTCCCGCAGCAGATCGAAATGCCGTTCGCCACGCGGATCGGCGGCATCGGGGTTCGTGGTCGGATCGACGCGGTGTTCGCCGACGCCGACGGCGGCCTGACCGTGGTCGATTGGAAGACCGGGCGACCGCCGGCGGCGGCGCACCGGGCAGCGGCGAGCGTCCAGCTGGCGTGCTACCGGCTGGCCGTCAGCGAGCTGCGCGGGGTCCCGCTGGACCGCGTCCGGGCGGCGTTCTACTACGTCGCCACCGGTGACACCGTCGCGCCCGCCGACGTGCTGGACGCGGAGGGCATCTGCGACCTGATTGCCGACGCCACCAGCAGGGCCGCGCCAGGAACGCCCGGCGACGCCGTCGCGCAGCCGGGCCGGCGCGCCGGGCGGTGATCGCTC
>DASQFG010000353.1:0-3111 GCA_035633315.1 Nakamurella sp.
CATCGGATCCGCGGCCCCGCGCCGCAGCGCCCAACATGATCGCCCCGTGTCGGCTGCACCAACAGCCTGCGCCAGTGCAGCCATGCCCACTCCCGCGACCGCCACGATGGGCATGTCCTTGGTGGACACTGCAGGCATTGACCGGGTCACCCGGGGGTCCCTGAGGCCACACCGCCTCGATCAGCTCCGCGGCCGAGACCACGCCCGCAGCGTCGGCCGCCAGCCGGTTCAGCAGGCTCCGCAGCCGCGACCCGGTGACGGCGAGGGTTCGCCCGGCGGCGCGTACCTCCAGCGGACCGAGGATCCCGATCTCGACCGGTCCACTGTCCAGACGTCAGCAGCGGAATCGGCCGGTTCTCAGCAATTCCACAGGGCAGGGACCACGCCGAGCATTCGTGCCGTGATCGCGGCTCGCGAACGGAACCCTTACCCTCGGCCGTTTCCGGCGCTCTCGGCCGATGCCAGGGCGGCCGGCACCGGAGCCGGAACTGCACCAGTGACGGAGACCGGTGCCGACTGGCTGGGCAAACCCGTTGGCGTCGCCGGGGTGGGCGCCGCGGCTGGCCCCGGCGTGACAGCTTGCGTCGCAGCCGGTGCCGGCGTGACGGCTTGCTTCGCAGCAGCAGGCGGGGCGGAGTTGTGTTCCAGGAACCGCAGCAGCTCGACCGGGAACGGCAGCACCAGCGTCGAATTCCTCTCCGAGGCCACCTGCACGATCGTCTCCAGCAGCCGAAGTTGCAGGGCGCCCGGCGTATCGGCCATCACCGCGGCGGCCTGGGACAGCTTCTCGGAAGCCTGGAACTCCCCCTCGGCGGAGATCACCCTGGCGCGGCGCTCGCGTTCGGCCTCCGCCTGCCGCGACATCGACCGTTTCATCGACTCGGGCAGTGCGACGTCCTTGATCTCCACCCGGTCGATGTGAATGCCCCAGCCCAACGCCGGGCTGTCGATCATCACCTCGAGGCCCTCGTTCAGCCGCTCCCTGTTGGACAGCAGATCGTCCAACTCGCTCTTGCCGATCACCGACCGGAGCGAGGTCTGCGCCACCTGCAGCACCGCGAACGGATAGTCCTGGACGTTCACCGTGGCCGCGACCGGATCGATCACCCGGTAATAGACGACGGCGTCCACATTGACCGTCACGTTGTCCCGGGTGATCCCGTCCTGCGCGGGCACCGGCAAGGTCACGATCTGCATGTTGACCTTCTTCAGGCGGTCGATGGCCGGAACGATCACGGCCAATCCGGGTCCGCGCACCTCGCCGACGATGCGCCCGAACCGGAAGACCAGGGCCCGTTCGTACTGCTTGACCACGCGGGCGCTGGTGCCGAACAGCACCGCGATCAGGATCAGCACAATCGCCGCAATCTCAAGACCCAGCATGGTGGATCGACCTCCGCCCGGTAAACGTCACTTCTGACGGTAGACCGGTTTGGGGGATTCGGGGGCGTGCCAGTCAGCCGCTCGACTCTCCCCCCGGCAGCGTGCCGCCGAGTCGCCACTTTCGGTCCTTCCCCGCGCGGGAAGGGGCTGAAAGTGGTGACTGGATTACCCCTGACCCTTGCCCTGGCCCTGGGCACCCGGCAGCGCCACGCCCGGTCGCAGCACCACCGACGCCCAACCGTCATCCCACCGTCCGAACTGCGGATAGTCCGGCGGGTCCTCGTCACCGCTCGGCCGCTCGGCACCCAGGTCGGTGCGCGTCGACGCGCTCAGCAGCGCGGAATGCCGGTTCGCCGGGTGCTCGTGCAGCATCCGTTTGATCCGCTCCCAGGCGAAGTCCAGCTCCGGCGCCCGCACCGTCCATCCGCCGGCGGTCAGTTCGGCCGTTCCGGTCCCGTCCGGACCCGGCTGGGCGGTCAGGCAGAATTCCGCCGCACCCCGCTCGCAATTGGCGCATCGGCCGCACGCGACATTGAGCCGCAGATACAGGACGTCGCCGACCCGGGCGGCGGAGCCGTCGCCGACCTCGAGCACATCGGCCAGGCTCTCGTGGCGCACGAGGGCGCCTTCGGCGTAATCCATCCGGCCCTCGTGCAGCGGATGGTCCGCGGCCCAGATCCGGGTCGCGGTGATCTGCACGATGGCGTCGATATGTTCCGATCCGCTGTCATTCGGTGCGCTGTGCACGTGGATGAGCCGGGGCCCCTCGTAGGCAAGGGTTCTCATGATCGTCGTCCGTTCTCTGCAGGGTGGACGTGAGCTGACCTGCTCCCCCAGCCTGGCATGCCGCGGCCCCTTCGTCACCCCGAACCGGGGTTGCGCCACGCAACGCTGCCAAGCTGCGCGGCAAGCCCGAAGTCGACAACTGGCGCGCACGAGCCCGGCGGATCTCCGATGACCTGTTGTTCCCCGCGTCCGCCGCATATAACGGGTCGCCGACGGATACCTGGACCGCGGGGAAACGGCCTGGGTGACCCGCTGGGGTCTGATCGGCACACTCCACCTGGCGGCTCGGGACGGCCAGGCCACATCCACTTCCTGTTGGTGGACGCGATCGTTTCGCCCACTCTCACCGTCGGGCTCACGACGCTGATGGCCACCCAGGCCAGTGGCACCGTCACGGTGAGGTTCGACGACCATTTCGTGCCGGCCGACCGGTTGACCCGCACCCGGCCGCTGGCCGAATGGGCCGGTGGCGACGCGTTCGGCTCGTCGCTGAACGGCTTCCTCGCACTCGGCATCGCCCAGCGCGCCGCGCGACTGCTGGAAACGGACCGCTGGAACAAGGAATTCCACCAGTGCCGTACCGCGCTGCCACCAGCGCCGCGACGGTCTCGGTGATCTCGTCCCGCTTGACCGCCGCACCGACCGGCATCCCGACCGCACGCGCCCGGACCAGCCAGCTGGCGGTCAGGATCGCGACCGAGCTGACGGTGCGATCGGGAGCGGGGCGGTGCTGGCCGGGAACCATGCCCAACGCCTGTACCGGGAGGCGGGATTCTTGTTGGTCTTCGGTTCCCGGCCGGCCCGGGACGAGCTGCTGGGGCTGCTCGGTTGACCGCCGCGCGCCGTCGCCGGCAGCACCGAATCCGTCTGCCACGGGATCATCCCGTGCGCGAACTATATCGCCTAGACTGGTCCGATGCCAGCCTCAGCAACCGGATCGAC
>DASQFG010000354.1:0-3423 GCA_035633315.1 Nakamurella sp.
TGCGGGACATTCGGGGCCTTCACGGGACTCGAGCGGCTATGGGCACAGACTGCCAGGCCTTGCAGCTCGCCGTTGCCAACGGGCCAGCGGGGAGCCCCGGTGGAACCGGGATACCCGCCGACCGTTTCTACTGCGCACTCCTTGTACCCCGACGTGTTCTTCGATTACTACGTCAACGACATCGTTGCACTGGCCTCCCGGGCGTGGTTCAACAGGTTGGGACCGAACTATCAGGTGACGTCGGCACTCAACATCGTGAACCCCGGCGGGCAGCGCAGACCGCGCATCGTGACTATCACCTGGGTTTCATGCCGTTGGAGACCGCGGCGGACCACGGAGCACGTGCACCGGTTGTCCCCGTTACTCACCCAGCAGGGCGCGGTCGCGCACTGCGACATGCCGGTACAGACCGGGCCAACCATCTAGCGCGTCGACCGGACCAGGGCGATCATTGCCCGCTACCCGACCCTGTTGGCCCGCAGGGCATCCGGCGCGCCGAAGACCGAGATCGCAATGTGATAGCCGCTTCCGCCGGAGGATACCCGTTCCCGACCAACCTGGACCTGGACCTGGCCTGCCGATCGGCAGCCTGAACCCGGAAACTCAGGCCGAGCTCGTGCTGCGTGCGCTGGATTCCCGTTGGGAAGCAGAACGTCTCGCTGCCGAGGCGAGCGCCGGCCGATCGCCGCCGGCGCTCGGGCTGAGCCGGCCACGCTCCCGATCCTCGCCGGTCAGAGCGGTGCGGACCAGGCCAGGTGCGTTCCGCCGTTCGCCGATCGTTCGACGATGCAGCTGCCGCCGGTCGCCGCGGCCCGCGAGGCAAGGTTGTGCAGCCCGCTGCGGGCCACCGTGTCCGGGATCCCGATACCGTTGTCGGTGACGTCCAGCACCAGGTCGGCCCCCACGGTGATGGTCACGCCCAGTTCGGTGGCCCGCGCATGGCGGACAGTGTTGCTGACCGCTTCCCGGAGCACCGCCTGCGCCTGCTGCGCCAGATCCGCCGGGACGATCTCGACCCGCCCGAAGAACCCGACAGACGTGCGCAGTTCGGTGTCGGCGGTGATTTCGTCCACGATGTTGGTCAGGATGCCGCCCAGCCGTTGGGTTTCGGGCGTGACCGAGTGCAAATCGAAGACGGCGGTGCGGATCTCGGTGATGACGGCGTTGAGTTGCTCGATGTGCTCGGCGATGCGCGCGGCCAGCGCCGGGGACTTTGCCCGGCGCTGCGTTCCTTGGAGTCCCAGGCCGATTCCGAACAATTGCGCGATGACGTGATCGTGCAGCTCCCGAGCGATCCGGTCCCGGTCGGCGAGCACCTCCAGCTCGCGGAGCGCGCGCTGGTGGCGGGCGCGCTGCAACGCCAAGGCGGCCTGGTCGGCGAACGTGGCGACCAGCTGCAGGTCGTCCTCACCGAAATCGGGCGATGCCGGCGTCCGGATGGCGAGCAGCACCCCGGACAGCGCGTCGTCTGCGCCGAGCGGCATCACCATGGCCGGCCCGAACTCGATACCGAGGCCGGCGACCAGGTCGAAACCCAGGTGACTGACGTTGCGGGGAACGTGGTCGGTGAACACCGCTCCGGCGGTGGAGCCGATGATCGGAATCCGCCGTCCGTTGATGGGGTCCGTCGTCGCGCCCGCGCTGACCGCGACCGTCAGTTCGGTGGCCGCGCTGTCGGCCGCTTCCTGATCCTCGGGCAGCGCGATCAGGGTGTAGTCGGATCCGGTCAGCTCCCGGGCCCGGCCGGCGATCAGCTGCAGCGCGGCATCGGTGTCGGTGCCGATCAGGAGTTCGGTGGTGACCTCGCTGGTGGCCTCCAGCCATTGCTGGCGGCGGCATGACTGCTCGTACAGGCGGGCATTGTCGATCGCCACGCCCGCCGCCGCGGCCAGCGCATGCACCACGATCTCGTCGTCATCGGTGAACGGGGCGCCGGTGCGCTTCTCGGTCAGATAGAGCCGGCCGAACACCTCGCCGCGTGCCCGAACGGCCGCGCCCAGGAAGGAGCGCATCGGTGGGTGGTGGGCCGGGAATCCGGCAGACATCGGATGCTGCGAAAGGTCTTCCAGCCGGAGTGGTTTCACTTCCTCGATGACCACGCCGAGCAGCCCGTGGCCGGTCGGAAGTGGCCCGATCAACTCGCGCTCCTCGTCGTCGATTCCGGCGTGGACGAACTCGCTGAGCATTCCGCCCTTGCCGAGGACGCCGAGCGCGCCGTACTGGGCGTCCACAAGTTCCCTTGCGGCGTCGACGATTTGCCGCAGCGTTGCGGCCAGATCCAGCCCGGAGGACACCGCCATGACCGCATTGAGCAGGGCATCCATCCGTTCCCGGGTGGTACCGACGATCTCCTCGGTGCGGTCCTCGACCTCGACCAGCAACTCCCGCATCTGGGTGCGTGACAAGGTGCTGGCCACTGCGGGGACGGCGTGCCGGTGGGCTCCCCCCGAGGTGCGTTGCTGGGGAATGGCGCCCAGCCTGGCGTCGTCGACACCCGCCGATGTCGTCACGATCGGGTCCTGGCCGCGCTCCATCGCGCTCGGCACTGCCTGAGGACGCATTCATGTGGCACCGTGATGGCCCCCGGTTTCGCCGCAGAAGAGGGAGGGAAATGGCCGTCGCCATGGTCTGGGGCGGACGTGTCTCCCTCAGCCTAGCGGGATTTGTCCGAATGGCCAGATGATGCCCGCAGGCCCCGCATTCTCAGGCCCGTCAGGACAGCGAGACCGACGGCTCTCCGGACGGCGATCCGGCGTCCCGCATCGCGTCGGCCAGCCGCATGGCCTCGTCGATCAGGGTCTCGACGATCTGGCTCTCCGGGACGGTGCGGATGACCTCGCCCTTGACGAAGATCTGGCCCTTGCCGTTGCCGGACGCGACACCGAGGTCGGCCTCGCGCGCCTCGCCCGGCCCGTTCACCACGCACCCCATCACGGCGACCCGCAGCGGCACGTCGAGACCTTCCAGGCCGGCCGTCACCTGTTCGGCCAGCGTGTAGACGTCGACCTGGGCCCGCCCGCAAGACGGGCAGGACACGATCTCCAGGCCGCGTTCGCGCAGGTTCAGCGACTCCAGGATCTGCAGGCCAACCTTGACCTCCTCGACCGGCGGGGCGGACAGGGAGACCCGGATCGTGTCGCCGATCCCCTTGGAGAGCAGCGCCCCGAACGCGACGGCCGACTTGATCGTGCCCTGGAAGGTAGGCCCGGCCTCCGTCACCCCGAGGTGCAGCGGGTAGTCGCACCGCTCGGCGAGCAGCTCGTACGCGCGCACCATGATCACCGGGTCGTTGTGCTTCACCGAGATCTTGATGTCACGGAAGTCATGCTCCTCGAACAGCGAGCACTCCCAGAGCGCGGATTCGACCAGCGCCTCCGGGGTGGCCTTGCCGTATTTGGCCAGCAGGCGTTTGTCCAGGGAACC
>DASQFG010000355.1:0-12982 GCA_035633315.1 Nakamurella sp.
CGTCCTCACCACCCGCCGGCGCGAACAGTAGTTCCGCCTTGTTGATCGCGACCGCGTTCACCGCTGCGCTGCCGCCCGGCGTGACCCGCACATGGACGGCCTGCGGCAGGCCCGCGCTGATGGACAGCGTGCCGCCGACCGACGCGGCGATCTTGCCCACCTTGTCACGGGAGATCGTCAGCTCGGCGTTGTCGACCGAGAACCCGTCGGAAGCCGGCGCGTTCGGCAACGTTGGCGGTCAGCTGGAAGGACCTGTCGGAGGCGTTGATGCGGGCCTCGCCGTCCGCGTTCAGGCCGATATCGCCGTCGGTGAGGCTGCCCTTGACGTCGAGCCAGAGCTGCCCGTCGGAAATGGCGGGGCATGCCAGGCCGTCGGCCGGCTTCTTGTGACCGGTAGTGACCGTTGTCGGCGTAGTCCAGCGACCGCCAGTCACTGGGTGGCACGTCAACCGTCAGCGTGGTCGAGGCAATCGGGTAGTTGCCCCAGGGTGAGTGCGAGGACCGTTCCAGGCGAGCCGGGCGTCGGCATCGTCGGCGCGGGAATTGGCGCGGGAATTGTTGAGCGTCGCTCATCCGCGGGTGCCCGGGCGTCGGTCACCATGACTGCGGCGGCGTGCTCGCCGACTTGGAATCAGCGCAATGGTCGGTCGCTACTGCGTTGTTTCCGGATCTCGGCAATCCGCTGCAGGTGCCGGTGGTTCCGGCGGGCCCCGGCCAGATGCGAAGCGGAGCGGGGTCTCGGGGGGAATGGGGTCGAACATGACGATCTCCTTGTCGGCAGTGGTTTTCGGTGCTGTCACCACTGTCGTCCGGCGGCGGTTCGCACACCTGAGCACCGACTGCTACTCAACCCGCGACGTGGGGGTTGCTCACCGAGGATCAGGCATTGCGCGGAATGGTCACAGCCCGGATGCTGATGCTTGCGCAGTCACCCTGCCCAGTCCGGGACAGCCGACTGCTCATCATTGTCGATGGAGGTCATCATGGGCCGCTACCTCGTTGTTGCTCACGAAACCGTCAGCAACCCTGTGCTGTTGAAACAACTCGGCCAGATCACCGCGTCCGATCAGCAGGCGGAATTCGTGCTGCTGGTCCCGGCCACCCGGGTGCCTCATCTGCTGTTCCGGCGGAGCACCGATCAGGATGCCGGTGCAGCAGCCACCGAGCTCGCGGAGAAGGCGCGAAAGCTGTTCGAGAACAAGGTCAATCTCGTGGACACCCGGATCGGCGCAGAGTCTCCCGTGACGGCGATCGACGACGAGGTCCAGGCGCATCCGGGCTACACGGGATTCGTCATCTCCACCCTGCCGGAGGAGACCTCCCGTTGGCTGAAAATGGACCTGCCGGAGGTCGTCAGGGCGAAATACGGATTGCCGGTGCGTCACGTGCAGGCTCCACCCGACTGGTTCGGGCCCTATCGCGCCTGGTGGACGGGAACCTGATCCGCGCGCCACGCCACGCCACGCCAATCACCCCGGTCGTCGGGACCCAAATTCGTCGTCGGCGACCCCTTGTGGAGCCTGCCGTCCGACGCGCGGATGAACGTGCGCCCAAATGTGACGAGTGTGACGCGAGTGAACGATTTCATCCGCGTCGACGATGTTGATCCGCGCTCACGACGGGGGCGGGCGGGCAACCGCACGAGTCGCGGTGGTGGAACGTGGGTGTGACCCGGAGCCGCTGCGTGTCGACCGTGGGGTCCGCGATCCGGCGCAGCAACAGTTGGACCGCCCGATCGCCCATGGTCGCCAGGTCCTGGCCCATGGCGGTCAGCCGCGGCGTGAACAGGTCGGTCCATTCGAAGTCGTCGAAACACACCAGGGCGACGTCATCGGGCACCCGCAGGCCCAGGTCCACGAAGGCGCGCATGGAGCCCAACGTCATCACGTTGTTGGTTGTCACCAGGGCGCTGGGCCGATCGGATCGGGAGAACAGCGCGCTGACCCCCGCGCGGGTCGTCTCGAGGTCGGATTCGCCGGGGATCACCAATTCCGGATCGCTGTCCAGGCCCATTGCCGCCACCGCGTCCCGGTAGCCCTGCAGCCGCTCCACGGTGGTGCCGATGCCGGTCAGGCCGGCGACCACGGCGATCCGGCGGTGGCCGTTCGCCGCGAGATGTGCGGTGAGCGCCCGCATCGGCTCGACGCCGTCGGAGGCCACCTGATCGCAATCCGCAGCCGCGAACCGGTCGATCAACACCAACGGCGTGTGCGCGTCGATCGCGGTCCGGATGCCACCGGCGTCGGGTCGGGCGACTGGATCGAACGCAGGCTGGGTCTGTCCGGGTTCGGCCCGTCCCGGATCGGCCCGTCCCGGATCGGCCGGGACCGATTCGACTGGGGCGGAATCGGACAAGACGGAGTCGGACAAGACGGAGTCGGACAGTACGGAGTCCGCTGGCACCGAGTCAGGCAGGACTGAGTCTGACAGTGCTGGATCGGGTGCCGGAGCCAGGATGATGCCGTCGGCCCGCAGGTCCAGCAACTGCCTGACGGTCCTTGCCTGCACGGCAATGTCGTCGCGACTGTCATGCAGCATCAGGTGATATCCGGCCGCAGTCAGCCGCCGTTCGATGACGTCGACCAGCACCACGAACGTCGGATTGGCGGTGATCGGCAGGCAAAGCCCGATGTTCATCGTGCGGGAGGTGGCCAGCGCGCGGGCGACGATGTTCGGCCGGTAGCCGAGCTGCGCGATGGCAGTCCTGACCTGCATTTCCGTGGCCGGATCGACGGTGCGCGTGCCGTTGACCACGTGCGAGACAGTGGATGTGGAGACACCAGCGATGCGCGCGACGTCCAACATCGTCGTTTGTCTGGATCGGCCCACTATGGCCACTTCCTCATCGATCAAGTGATTCAAGCGGTTGCGCAAGCGCTTGCTCGGACCATACGTTAGATCAACCAGGCTAGGTAGCCCGGTGCGCTATCGCCAAAGGAGTCGATATGTCGTCGCTGTCATCCACCTCCGCCAGGCTCGGCCGCCGCTGGATCCGCCCGCTCGCCGCAGCCGCACTCGGTGCGGCGTTGCTGGCCACCGCGGCCTGCGGGGGTTCGTCCGGCACCGCAGCGAGCAGCACCTCCGCCGCGTCGAGCGCCGCGAGCTCTTCATCAGGGCCGGCACCGACGAATGCGACCGGATCGGGGTCCGCGGATGCCGAGGCAAACGCTGAAGGCGTCAAGATCGGCCTGGTCACCAAGACCGACTCGAACCCGTTCTTCGTCAAGATGCGCGAAACCGCGCAGGAAGAGGCGCAGGCCAATGGCGCCGAGCTCATCGCACTCGCCGGCAAGTTCGACGGCGACAACGAGGGCCAGGTCGCGGCCATCGAGAACCTGGTCAGCCAGGGTGTGAACGGCATCCTGATCACGCCGAACTCCTCCTCCGGCATTTTGACGGCCATCAAGCAGGCGCGTGACGCCGGTGTCATCGTCATCGCCCTGGACACCGCCACCGATCCGGCCGACGCGGTGGATGCCACGTTCGCCACCGACAACACCAAGGCCGGCGAGCTGCAGGGCCAGTGGGTCAAGGCCACGCTGGGGTCGACGGCGCCCAAGGTCCTCATGCTGGACGGCACGCCCGGCGGGACTGTCGATACCTTCCGCCACGACGGGTTTCTCACCGGTATGGGGCTGACCAACGACAGCCCGGAGATCCTGGGCATGGAGAACACCAACGGTGACCAGACCAAGGCGCAGGCCGCGATGGAGAACCTGCTGCAGCGGGCTCCGGATGCGAACGCGCTGTACACGATCAACGAGCCGGCGGCGGCCGGCGGCTACCAGGCCATCAAGTCGGCCGGCCTGACCGATCAGATCACCATCGGCTCCATCGACGGCAGTTGCACGGGCGTGGCCAACGTCAAGGCGGGGGTCATCGGCGCCACCGTCATGCAGTTCCCGAAGAAGATGGCGCAGGACGGTGTCGACGCGGTGATCGAATACGCGAACTCCGGCACCAAGCCCACCGGGTTCAACAACACCGGTTCGCAGTTGATCACCGATAAGCCGGCCACCGGCGTGGAGTCCGAAGACACCACTTGGGGTGCCGAGAACTGCTGGGGCTGAGGGCTTTTCACCAATGAATGAACACCGGAAGATCGGATGGTGGCCGGCGACGGGGGCCGGCCACCATCCGGTTTCCCGGTGTTCCGCACTCCCATTGCACGCCAGCCCCGGCTGAGCCCCGTGACGCCAGCTGATCCGGCGCCCCGACCCGGAGGAGAGCCATGAGCGGACCCAACGATCCGGCGATGCCCAAAGCCCTTGCCCCACAACGATTCAGCCTCGCAGGCGTACTACGCCAGCCGCTGCTGGGGCCGTTGGCCGCGTTGATCATCGCGGTGGTGGTGTTCAGCCTGATCACGGATACCTTTATCAAGCCGCAGAACCTGTCGCTCATCCTCCAGCAGTCGGTGGTCATCGGAATTCTGGCCGTCGGCCAGACCATGATCATTCTGACCGCGGGTATCGACCTGTCCATCGGCGCGATCATGGTGCTGGGCACGATCGTGATGGCGAAAACCGCCGGGGCCTCCGGCGCGCTGGTGGCGCTGCTGACCGCGTTGCTGGTCTGCGCCGTACTCGGGGCGGTCAACGGCGGGCTGGTGACGTGGCTGAAACTGCCACCCTTCATCGTCACGCTGGGCACCTACACCATCATCTACTCCGCCACCCAGTTGCTGGCGGGGTCGGCCACGTATCCGGTGGCCGACGGTCCACTGACATGGCTCGGTACCACCTTCAAGATCGGATCGTTCACCACCACCTATGGCGTGGTGGTGATGCTCGGCGCCTACGCCGTCGCCTGGTACGCCCTGACCCAAACGGCGGGCGGGCGGCACGTGTACGCGGTGGGCGGCAGCCCGGAAGCGGCGCGGTTGTCCGGCATCAAGAGCGGCCGGGTGCTGATGAGCGTCTACATCCTGACCGGTCTGATCGCCGCGCTCGCCGCCTGGGCGGCGCTGGGCCGCATCCCGAACGCCGACCCGAACGCGTACCAGAACGCGAATCTGGAGACGATCACCGCGGTGGTGATCGGCGGGACCAGCCTGTTCGGCGGTCGCGGCAGCGTGCTGGGCACCCTGGTCGGCACGCTGATCGTCGGCGTGCTGCGCAACGGCCTGACCCAGGCCGGCGTGGACAACCTCTACCAGAACATCGCCACCGGCATCCTGGTGATCCTGGCGGTCACCCTGGACCAGCTCGCCCGTAGGAGGAACCAGTGACCGCACCTGTGCTGCAGGCCCGCGGCCTGGTCAAGCGGTACGGCAACGTGACCGCCATCAACGGCGCCGACTTCGATCTGCTGCCGGCCGAGGTGCTGGCGGTGATCGGCGACAACGGCGCCGGCAAGTCCACGCTGATCAAGGCGCTGGCCGGGGCACTGATCCCGGACAGCGGGCAGATCCTGATGGACGGCGAACCGGTCACCTTCCACAACACCCGCGACGCCCGGGCGCACGGGATCGAGACGGTGTACCAGGATCTGGCCGTGGTCCCGGCCCTGGACATCGCGACCAACGTGTTCCTGGGGCGGGAGTTGCGGCGGAAGGGTTTTGTCGGCACGGTGCTGCGCCGCCTGGACATGCCGGCGATGCGGGCGGCGTCGTCGGCGCACCTGGCGGACCTGAAGATCGGGATCAAGTCGGTGAACCAGGCCGTGGAGACGCTGTCCGGTGGCCAGCGGCAGGGTGTTGCGGTGGTGCGGTCGGCGGCTTTCGGCAAGCGCGTCATCATCATGGACGAGCCCACTGCCGCGCTCGGCGTCAAGGAGTCCGGCATGGTCGTCGACCTGATCCGGCAGATCCGTGCGCGCGGCATCCCGGTGGTGCTGATCAGCCACGACATGCCGAACGTGTTCGAGGTCGCGGACCGCATCCACGTCCATCGGCTCGGTCAGCGCGCGGCTGTCGTCCGGCCGAGCGAACGGTCGATGTCCGACGTCGTGGCGTTGATGACAGGGGCCGCCGAGCCCACCGAACAGGAACGATCGGGTGGGTCCTGAGCGCCCGGCGGACCGGTGGCACACCCACCGGCCCGTCGGGGTCTTCGTCGGGCTGAGCACCCTGGACGTGGTGCACCGGGTGCAGCGGGTTCCCGGGGCCAACGAGAAGGTGACCGCAGGCCGGCAGGACCTCTCCGCCGGCGGTCCGGCGGCCAACGCCGCGGTCGTGTTCGCCGCACTCGGTGGGGAAGCGGTGCTGGTCACCGCGTTGGGGTCGGACCCGTTGGCGGACTTGATTTCCGGCGAACTGGCGGTGCGGGGTGTGCGGACGATCGACGTCACCCCCGACGATCCGGAGCCGCCGGCGGTCTCGGCCGTCGCGGTCACCGAGCACAGCGGAGAACGCTCGGTTGTCTCCCCCGACGCCGGGGCACGGTCGCTGCCCACGCCGGGGGAACTCGAGCAGCTGGTCGACGGCTTACTCGCGTCCGGCGCGGACGTCGTGCTGATCGACGGGCACCACCCGGCGCTGGCACTCGCCGCCGGGCGGGCCGCGGGTCGTCGCGGGGTTCCGGTGCTGGTGGACGCTGGTCGTTGGAAACCCGTGATGGCAGAGCTGCTTCCGTTGGCCGATGAGGTGGTCTGCTCGGCGGATTTCCGGTGGCCGGGCACGGCGAGCCCGGACGAGTCCTCGGCGGTGCTGCGGCAGCTACCGTCGGCCCGTGCCGGCGACGGTACAGCCCTGCCCGACGATCCGCCGACCCCGCGGATGGTGGCCGTCACGCACGGCGGGTCGCCGATCCAGTGGTGGCAGGGTGAGGGGTTCGGGTCGGTTCCGGTGCCCGCGGTGGCCGCCGTCGACACCCTGGGTGCCGGTGACGCGATGCACGGGGCGTACGCATTCCTGCGGACCGATCCGGATCTGTCGGTGACCGAACGGCTCGCCGGAGCGGCGACCGTGGCCGCGCTGCGCTGTTCGATCATCGGCCCGCGTGAGTGGCTGGCCGAGCTGGAATCGCTCACACTCACCGGACAGCGAAACCTTGCCCACCAACCGCCCACAGGTCAGGACCAATCGTGAGTGCGCCAGCTGCCATCGAAGCGACCCTGTCCGAGCTCGTGGCGCGGGCGCGCGGGTTGGCGGTCCCCGGCGAGCGTCACATTCTCGGCATTGCCGGTGCGCCCGGCGCCGGTAAGTCAACGGTCGCCGCCCATGTCGTCGCGGCGCTCGGACCCGATTTGGCGGTGCTGGTGGCCATGGACGGATTCCACCTGGCCAACGTCGTCCTCGAAACGTTGGGACGTCGGGACCGCAAGGGCGCTGTGGACACCTTCGACGCTCCGGGCTACGCGAACCTGCTCGAACGCTTGCATCGCTCCGCGCTCGCGCCCGGCCGGCCCGGTGCGACCGAGATCACCTACGCGCCGGAATTCCGCCGGGAAATCGAGGAGGACATCGGCTGCGCGATTCCGGTGCCGCCCTCGATGCCGCTGGTGGTGACCGAGGGCAATTACCTCTTGATCGACGACAGCGCGTGGGCCCGTGCGCGGGCCTGCCTGGACGAGGTCTGGTTCCTCGCGCCTGCCGACGAAGTCCGGCAGCGCCGATTGGTGTTGCGGCATCAGGCTTTCGGCAAGAGCCCGGATGATGCCCTAGCCTGGGCGCTGGGCACCGACCAGCGCAATGCCGAGCTCATCGGGTCGACCGCAGGCCGGGCGGACCTGATCGTGCGGGTGGTGGAGGGCGCGGGGTAACACCGTTCGTGCGTCGTCGGTGAAGGCGGTCGCCTGTCGCTGTGCTGCGTGATGGCCGTGGGTCTCGCCGGCACCCGCCGGGTCGCCCGGAAGCCGGCCACGACCGCCGGTCCGGGCGGGCACCTGCACCCGTCCGCTCAGCGGTGCGGTCGTCCGTGGACCGGGAGTGGCGACGATGCACACGCCCCCCGCGCCGACCCCTTGCTGCAGCACGAGCAACGCGCGGGCAGCGTGAGCATCGGCAGCGTGAGCACCGCATCGGCACGGCGCGCACGTTCATGCCGCGCTGGTCACGACGCGCCGGACAGGCTCACTTCGGATACCGGCGCAAAGCTGCGGGGGTCCTCGGTCGCGGCCGGCGCCCGGGTCTGCAGGATCTTGAGACGCACCGTTGACGTTGTCGTGCTGACCGGCATGCTCTGCATCGTCCGTTCGGCGCGGAAGTCCTGCTCGACGCGCGTGCCGTCGTCGAACGTCCAGCTCACCCGGGCAATCGTGCGGTTCTGGGCGAAGCGATCAACCCCCGTGGCGGGGTCTGTCTTCGCGTACCCAGGGATGAGACCCACCTCCCTCACTGTCGTGGAGGTCGGCAGCCTCAGCAGGATTTCCTGGCCCACTCCGTCGCCCTCGATCGGCCGCCACGCGGTGGCCGGGTTGCCGTCGATGGCATTGCGGGCATCGTAGGTCGTGGTCACGCCCGCGTCGTCCAACAACGACAGGTCCGGCACCGAGCCGACGACCGTGCCGACGACCGTGCCGATGACTGAGACAGGACCATCGGCGCCGACACCGCTCTGCACCGGATCACCGAGGCGCTGGACGCGATCCGCAGCACGGCGTCCAGTGATCAGCGGACAACCGGCCCGGCCCGGCGAGTGGCGCACGGGCAGAGGCGAGTGGCGCGCGGGCCAGGACCTGCCGGGTGAGGGCGAGTGGCGCGCGGCCCAGGTGACCCAGGACAGCGCCGCCTCAGGCGGTGACGGGCTGTGCCGCCGTGCGGAAGGTGGTCAGGGATCAAGGGACGGGCCTTAGCCAATCACCCGGCTGCGCTGGTCGCGGCCGGGCCCACCGTACGGGTAGTCGGCCGGCTCCGGGTCACTGGCCGCATCCAGTGCCGCGGTCTCCTCGGCGTTCAGGTGCAGCCCGGCGGCGGACAGATTGCCCTGCAACTGATCCAGGGTGCGTGCGCCGAGGATCACCGACGTCACGGCGGGGCGGTCGACCAACCAGGACAGCGCGACCTGCGCCATCGTCACCCCGCGCCGGCCGGCGACCTGCCGGACGGCGTCGACGACCGCCCAGGTCCGTTCCTGGACCGACCGTCGGTCGTAGGCCTCGACCCCGCGCTCCGGGTTCTCGCCGAGCCGGGTCGCGCCCGCGGGGCGGGACTCCCGGGTGTACTTCCCGGTCAGCCACCCGCCGCCCAACGGCGACCACGGCAGCAACCCGAGCTCGGCGTCCTGACAGGACGGCACGATCTCCCATTCGACCTCGCGGACCAGCATGTTGTACTGCGGCTGAAGGGTGACCGGCCGCTCGAGGCCGGCTGCCGAAGCGACCGCTACCGCCTTCTGCACCTGCCAGCCGGTGAAGTTCGACACGCCGATGTACCGGACCTTGCCGGCCCTGACCATGTCGTCGAGGGCCTGCATCGTTTCGCCCAGCGGCGTCACCGGATCCCAGGCGTGCACCTGGTACAGGTCCACGGAGTCGACACCCAGTCGGCGCAGCGAGTTGTCCAGCGCCTGCTGCAGGTGGCGGCGGGACAGCCCGACGTCGTTGACGTCGGGGCCCATCGGGAACCGGCCCTTGGTGGCCAGCACCACCGTGTCCCGCTTGCGGGACGGCTGCGCGGCCAGCCAGCGGCCGACGATCTCTTCGGAGACTCCCGCGGCATAGACATCGGCGATGTCGATCAGGTTGCCGCCGGCCTCGACGTAGGCGTCGAGTTGGTCGCGGGAGCAGGCCTCGTCGGCCTCGTCGCCGAAGGTCATGGTGCCGAGCGCGAACGTCGACACGGCGCATCCGCTGCGCCCGAGTGTGCGGTATTCCATGGGGCACATCCTGCCCCGGCGATGAGAAAGCCGGCTACTTGCCGTCCTAGATCGTGTTGTCCGGTCCGGTCAGCTTGCTGCCCGAGGAGCATGCGGGCACGAGATCGGGACTGTCGGGGTGCCATGCTGCACTGGCGCCGACCACAGTCAGTTCGCAGGCAGGCAGCTCTCGTCGGCTTTCTGTCAGGCAGTTGACCACCGAACGCTCAGCCATGAAAGGGCACCCGAGATGCTGCAACGACCGAACGCGGCCGGCCTTGACCGGCCGCTCCGTCAACGATCGGAGGCGTGATGGCCGCCGTCGAAGTAGAGGGATTGGTCAAGAAGTTCAAGGAGACGACGGCGCTCGCCGGGGTCGACCTCGTCGTTCCCGAGGGGACCGTGCTTGGTCTGCTCGGCCCCAACGGTGCGGGCAAGACCACCGTCGTGCGGATCCTGTCAACGCTGCTGAGGGCCGATGCAGGATCGGCCCGGATCTTCGGCAAGGATGTCGTCGCGCACTCCGACGAGGTGCGTTCGATGATCGGGCTCACCGGCCAGTACGCGGCCGTGGACGAGTACCTGACCGGTCAGGAAAACCTGGAGATGATCGGCCGGCTGTACCACCTGACCAGGTCCGACTCCCGGCAACGAGCAACGAGCCTGCTGGACCGGTTCGACCTGGCTGACGCCGCCAACCGCATCGCCAAGACCTACTCCGGTGGTATGCGCCGCCGGCTCGACATCGCTGCCTCGCTGATCGCCAGGCCAAGGGTGCTGTTCCTGGACGAGCCGACAACCGGGCTCGACCCGCGCAGCCGGATCGGGATGTGGGAATTCATCGCGTCGCTGGTCTCCGAGGGGACGACCATCCTGCTGACCACCCAGTACCTGGAGGAGGCGGACCGTCTCGCCGACGGCATCGTGGTGATCGACCACGGGAAGGTGATCGCGCGGGGGACCGCCGATCAGCTCAAATCCCAGGTGGGTGGGCACCGTTTGGAATTCACGGTGTCGGACGCTGTCGACTTGCCGATCCTGCGGGAAAGGGTCGCGCCGCTGGGGGTCGACGAACCGGTGATCGACGAGCAGTCCCGCTCGCTCTCCTTGCCGGTCCGCGGCGGAGCCGAGGTGCTGCGCGACGCGCTGCGTAGGCTGGACGACTCCGGTGTGACGCTGGTCGATGTCGGTCTGCGGCGTCCCGACCTGGACGACGTCTTCCTTATCCTCACCGGTCACTCGTCGGAGGCCGCGTCCAGCCTCGCCGGGTCGGACGGCCGTTCGCCTGACGGCGCCGCAGCAGCCCGGTCCGGCCAGCATGCCTCGACGGGAGCCGACCAGTGACCACACTCGCGCAGGCCGTCGGCGACGGCGCGGTCATCACCAAGCGCAATCTGCTCAAGATCAAGCGGGTGCCCGAACTCCTGGTGTTCGCGACCCTGTCGCCGATCATGTTCGTGCTGTTGTTCGCGTTCATCTTCGGCAGCGCGATCCCGCTGCCCGGGGTGGACTACAAGGAATTCCTGATGGCCGGGATCTTCACCCAGACGGTCGTCTTCGGCAGCACCATCACCGGCGCCAGCCTGGCCGAGGATCTGCAGAAGGGGCTCATCGACCGGTTCCGGTCGCTACCGATGGCCCGGTCCGCGGTGCTCGTCGGCCGGACCAACGCCGACATCGGCAACAACATCGTCACCATCTTCGTGATGGCGGTGACCGGGTTGCTGGTCGGCTGGCGAATCCGGACGTCGGTGCTCGAGGCGCTCGCGGCCTTCGGCCTGCTGCTGCTGTTCGCCTATGCGATCTCCTGGTTGATGGCGCTGGTCGGGCTCTCGGTGAAATCGCCCGAGGTGGTGCAGAACGCCTCGTTCATCATCATCTTCCCGTTGACGTTCATCGCGAACACCTTCGTGCCCACGGACAACTTCCCGCCGGCGCTGAAAGCGTTCGCGGACTGGAACCCGGTGTCGTCGGTGACCCTGGCCGCACGAGAACTGTTCGGCAACACCAGTCCCGCCCTTCCACCACCGGACGTCTGGCCCGCCCAGCACCCCGTGGTGTACTCGCTGATCTGGATCGTCGGGATCCTGGTGATCTTCGTGCCGCTGTCGGTGCGCAAGTACGAGTCGGTGGCCGCCCGGTAGTCGGTGGCCCCCGTCGGGTGAGCTGCTCGGGCAGCTCGGCACCGCGCGCGTCCGCGGTCCACAACGTCCGCCTGGCCAGCGCGGCCACTGCACCGGCTCTGGCCGCGGCCGCGTCCCCTCGCCCCCGACCTCGTCGGTTCACCGTCATCGACGGGAGCCGCTCGCGGCAATTCCGCGATGATCCTGCTGACCGGCGCCGCGGTCGGCGTGCAGGTGACGGACGGGTGCGGCCATCGGCTGCGGTCGGCGGCTGCGGTCGGCGGCTGCTACGGCGGAGATGCAGGCGGCCGGCGGGCGGCCGGGTGGTCTACTGGCCGGAATCCCGGGCCTGTCGAGTCCAGCGCGATTGCCCCGGCACGGTGCCATGACCGGTGGGCAGCTGTTCAGCGCCACCGGGGAGCACGCCGGATTGCGCTTCGACGTGGCGGTGGACAGACCCGCCGGGACAGCCGCGGAGGAGACCGGCGAGTACCGCTGGGTGGCCTGGACGGCCGGCTGCGCGGTGCTCGTCACGGCGGCGGCGGCCACCACCGTCCCGGATCGGCTCACGGCCGAGCACCTCGGCGCGCCCGGCCGAGGCATCAGCGTGGAGGTGCCCCGTGACGGGGCGGCCAAGCCGTTCGCCATCACGATCCAGGCCGCTGCCGGCGGCCATCCGCGGCTGCCGCACGTCCGCCAGTGCTTCTTCGACGAGATGACGATCGTTGCGGGACAACGGGTCTCCCTGCGCATCGACGACGGTGGAGCGGAGCTGCTGGCCATCAATCACGGGCCGCCGGCTCTGTGCTGCTGCGGATCGGCGCGGACGATCCCGGTCGGCCCTCCCCGCCGCGACGGGCGGCCCTGGCGGCCGGTGCCACGACCGTCTTCCGGCCGCTGGACTGGAGTGCGGACGGAATCGCGTCGCGGGCGGTGTGCGTCGAGGTGCGGGACACGACCAACCGACCGGCGCGGGTGGCTACCGCAGTGCTGGGCACTGAGCTGCCGGCGCTCCCGTGACGGTCACATCGCGGGCGAGAACAATTGCTGCACTGGACATGTGGTGGCCCTATTGGGATCGGTAGCCTTGCGGATCGGCGGGATTGGGGTGCCCGGGCCGGC
>DASQFG010000356.1:0-2015 GCA_035633315.1 Nakamurella sp.
GCACCGGGTCCGTGCCGCGTACGCCGCCGCCGACTTCCCGGCGCCCGACGGCGGTGACGACATCTCGGTCGAGGCGGTGGCCGCCCACCACCAGGTCGATCCGGGTGAACTCAACCGGGACGTGAACCGCCAACTGCAGCGTGCGGTGTTCCACGACTACGCGATGGTGCGGGAGTTCCGGGTCGCCATGCTCCGCCTGTGCCAGTCCCAGTTGCGCACCGGGCAGGTGACCGAGGCCGAGCACGCCGCCGTCCTGGAGTGGCTGCGCGGCGAGCTGCGGCAGATCTCGCTGCTGCGCACCGCCATGATCTTCCGCCGCATCGGACGCCACAACGCCCGGCAGCTGTTGTTCTCGCTGGCCCACTGGTTGTCGGTCAACGATCGCGCCGGTCTGCTGCTGGAAATCGACCTGCGCCGCTTCGGTTTCGCCCGGCGACCCCAGCTCGACGAACGTCACGGGCTCTACTACACCAAGGCAGCCCTGCTCGACGGGTACGAGATGCTGCGGCAACTGGTCGACAACACCGACGAACTCTCGCACTGCTGCGTCCTGGTGGTGGCCGCACCCGAGTTCACCACCGACGCCAACCGCGGCGTCGACGCCTACCAGGCACTCAAACTGCGCATCCACGACGAGGTCCGCGACCGCAACCGGGACAACCCGTTCTCCTCATTGGTCCGCGTGGGGTCCCGGTGAACGCCGTCGACATCACCGGGGATTCCGCGGACGGGGCGTCGTCGCTGACGAACCGGCGGGCGCTGGAAGCGCTGCGGGCCGGGGTGCCGAATCGTGACGCGGTGGCCGCGCTCGGCTCTCAGCAGACGGCCGTGGAGGATCGCTTCACGCAGCTGCTTGGCGCGATCGACTCCGCCCCCGGCGGCGAGCCGGCCGGCGGGATGCTGATCAGCGGCGGGTTCGGGGCCGGGAAAAGCCATGTGCTGGAATACCTTTCGCACCTGGCGTTGGGTGCAGGTTTCGTCGTGTCCAAGGTGGTGATCTCGAAGGAGACCGCCCTGCACGACCCCGCCAAGGTGTTCGCCGCGGCGATCGCGGACGCTCGTATCCCAGGCAAGACCGGGTCCGCGATCGACGAGATCGCCAGCGGGCTGCGCACCGATTCGGCCGAGTACGCCGCGCTGTACCGGTGGGTGCACAGCGACGACGTCCCGGTCGACAGCCGCTTCGCGGCCAGCCTGTTCCTTTACGAGTACGCCAGGGGTGACGCCGAATTCGCCGACCGGATCGTGCGTTTCTGGGCCGGCGATCCGCTGCCCGTCGCCGATCTGCGTCGCCGGCTGAAGGAGGCGGGCGCCGCCGCGACCTACCGGCTGGCGTCCGCGAAAGAGCGTGATCTCGCCGTGCAGCGTTTCCGGTTCGTGTCCCGGCTGATCACCGCCGCCGGCTACCGCGGCTGGGTCGTGCTGCTCGACGAGGTCGAACTGATCGGCCGGTATTCGCTGTTGCAGCGGGCCAAGTCCTACGCCGAGGTGGCCCGGTGGGTCCGCGGCGACCGGGACGATCCGGATGCCCCGATCGGAGCGGTGCTGACGACCGTCGACGACTTCGAGGCCCAGGTACTCGTCGGCAAGAACGACCTCGAACTCATCGGAAAGCGGCTACGGCTCAAGGGCACCACCGAGCACGAGTTGTTGGCCGGTCTGGCCGAAGCCGGGATGCGGGTGATCGAACGGGACCAGATCCGCCTGCAACCACCCGACCGTGACGAGCTCGACCGCACCTACACCAAGCTGAAGCAGGTGCACGCCGCCGCGTTCGGCTGGAACCCGCCCGACGTCGAGGGGCTGGAGCGGCTGCCGTCCAACCGCATGCGTCAGTACGTCAGGGCCTGGATCAACGAATGGGACCTGAAGCGCCTTGACCCCTCCTACTCGCCCGAGATCGCCGTCAGCGACGTGATTGTCGACCTCTCCGACGGGGTCGAACCATCGGCGGACCACTCCTCCGATGCCGATTCTTCTGACGATGTGGCGGGCGGTGCGGCTGCCGATGTGGC
>DASQFG010000357.1:0-5864 GCA_035633315.1 Nakamurella sp.
ACTGCGCGAGCTGACCGGCCGCCGCCGCAGGCTGATCGACGACCTGAGCCGAGCGGCATTCCGGATCGCCGGCGACGCCGACCCCAGCTCCGCCATCAAGGACGAGCTCGTCTCCACCCTCACCGCGGCGCTGGCCGACGACGACGTTGCCGAGCAATTGCGCAGCGGAACCCTGGTCAAGCCCGCCCGCTGGGAGGGCTTCGGGTTCGGTGGCGGGCCCGACTTGATGATCGTGCCGGCGGTCCAGGACGAGCCTGAGGCTTCGACACCCGTTGCCAAAAGAGCTGTTTCCAGCAGGACACGCACGGTCGATTCGGCGCCGCCTGACGGATCAGTTCCGGACATTGCAGAGCCCGACTCAGCGCAGGCTGACAACGGCGTGCGGCGCAAGGCGCAGGCCAAAGAACAGGCTCGGCGCGACGCGAAGGCCCGGGCAGAGCAGGACCGCCGGGAGGCTATTGCCGACGCGCGCCGCATCGCGGACGAGGCGGACGCGGCAGTGGCCGAGGCGCGCGACGCCGAACAGGAGCAGCACGACCGGCTGCGGATGCTGGAGGAGCAGGTGGTGGACGCCCGCCGCCGGCTGGACGACGCCCGATTGGCGGTGCGCCGGGCGGAGGTGCGGCAGCGCAAGGCCGCGCATGCGCTGTCCCGAGTGGATCGGTAGCGACGCATCGCCAATTCGATCGCGTTGAGCACCGCGCGCACCTGGGTACGGTCCAGGGTCGGATGGGCCACCCAATCCAGGTAGTCCTCGATCACCCTCTCGAAGATGACGTTGTCTCCCACAGCGTGTCGTCGGCATCGAGTTCAACGTCTGTCCCGACTTCATCTCGCGACCATCGTGTCCCACTCGTACCCCCGTACCCGCCGACCGGTCGGGCAACGGCCCGCATTCTGCTGGCGCCGGCAACGATCGCCAAGGGCTTAACGCATCCGCGGCCGAATCCGGGTGATGGCACGTTCAATGGGTGGTGTTCGAGTCAGCGCACGATCAGCACCGCACGCAGCACCGCACGATCAGCACCGCACGCCGATCAGCACCGCACGATCAGCACCGCACGCTCAGCACCGCACGCTCAGCACCGCACGCTCAGCACCGCACGATCAGCACCGCACGATCAGCACCGAGCGGAGGAGCCCATGAGCCCAGGTTCGCCGGCCCCGGCGCCCGGCCCCGATGAGCTGTCCGCCGGTGCGCTTGACGCGTACTCGCGGGTGGTGATCGAGGTTGCCGCGGCCGTCATCCCGCACGTCGCCGCGTTGCAGGTCTCCGGTCGCGGCCGCGACGGTCGGGCCATCCAGGGTGCGGGATCCGCCGTGCTGTTCACCGACGACGGGCACCTGCTGACCAACGCCCACGTGGTGGCCGAGGCGCAATCGGGGACGGCCGCTTTCGCGGACGGCTCGGAATCCAGGGTCGATGTCGTGGGTTCGGATCCGCTCTCCGACCTCGCTGTGGTGCGTGCCCGCTCCACCCTGGCCATCAAGGCCATCACGCTGGGCGACGCCGACGGTCTGCGGGTCGGCCAGCTGGTGGTGGCCGTCGGCAATCCGTTGGGCCTGGCCGGGTCCGTCACCGCCGGCGTGGTCAGCGGGTTGGGCCGGTCGCTGCCGACCCGGGCGGGCCGCGCCGGCAGAGTCATCGAGGACGTCATCCAGACCGACGCGGCGCTCAACCCCGGCAACTCCGGGGGTGCGTTGGCCGACGCGTCCAGTGCGGTGGTCGGCATCAACACCGCGGTGGCGGGAGTCGGGCTTGGCCTTGCCGTCCCGATCAACGCGACCACGCGCCGGATCATCGCCGCACTGCTGCGCGACGGCCGGGTCCGCCGGGCGTATCTCGGCCTCGTCAGCACACCGGGCCCGCTGCCGGCCGAACTGGTCGACCGCGTCGGCCGGCGCACGGGGCTTCGGGTGGTCGAGGTGATCTCCGGTTCGCCGGCGGATCGAGCCGGGCTGACTCGGGGCGATCTGCTGCTGACGGCCGGCCGCCGGTCGGTCGATGATGCGCAAAGCCTGCAGCGCCTGCTGTTCGACGACGCGATCGGCCGTCCGTTGCCGATCACAGTGTGGCGGCGCGGGGCAATGGTGGACGTCATCGCCATGCCCACCGAACTCACCGGAACGACCGGCCGACGCTGACGGATTCCACCATTCCAGCGGAGTATCGCCGAGGTGCCAGAACTCACAATCTCCGGTCCAGCACGCTGAACTGACCGGGCCGGCACGTCCTACCGGGTCAGGATGGGGAGGAACCCTGGTTCGACCCTGAAGATCTCGCTCGACGCGTCGCCTACCGTCAAAAGGTCAGCACATCCCTTTGCGCCAGGAGCGAGACGATGTCCACCAGCGCCACATCTGCCACCACGTCAACCCAGCACAGCATCGCCGCTGCCCGAGCCATCAATCTCCGCAAGGTGTACGGATCAGGGGACACCCAGGTTGCCGCCCTCGACGGCGTCACAGTGGAATTCCGCCCAGGTCAATTCACCGCCATCATGGGCCCGTCGGGGTCGGGTAAATCAACGCTCATGCATTGCTTGGCTGCGTTGGACGACGCGACGTCCGGTGAGGTGTACATCGGCGAGGCCGATCTGACCAAGCTCGGCGACAAGGAACTCACCAGGATCCGCCGCGACCGCATCGGGTTCGTCTTCCAGGCGTTCAACCTGGTGCCGACGCTCACAGCGATCGAGAACATCACCCTGCCCATGGACATCGCCGGGCGCAAACCCAACAAGGAATGGCTCGACACGGTGATCAGCACGATCGGGTTGGCCGACCGGCTGGATCACAAGCCGAACCAGCTCTCCGGCGGGCAGCAGCAGCGGGTGGCCTGTGCCCGCGCGCTGGCCAGCCGGCCGGACATCGTCTTCGCCGACGAGCCGACCGGAAACCTGGATTCGGTCTCCGGCGCCGAGGTGCTCGGGTTCCTGCAGCGCTCGGTCAAGGAATTCGGCCAGACCGTGGTGATGGTGACCCACGACCCGAACGCCGCGGGATATGCCGACCGCGTGCTGTTCCTGGCGGACGGCCACATCGTCGACGAGATGTCCGAACCCACCTCTGAGCGCGTGCTGGACCGGATGAAGAGCTTCGACGGCCAGGGTCACCCGGGACAGGGTCACCCGGGACAGGCGAACTGAGATGCTCCGCGCAACCTTCAAGAGCCTGCTCGCACACAAGCTCCGGATGGCGATGAGCGCCTTCGCGATCGTGCTCGGCGTGGCCTTCGTCTCCGGCACGTTTGTCTTCACCGACACCCTGAACAGCAGCTTCACCGCGATCTTCCGGCAAACGGCGCCGGACGTGACCGTCCGGCCCGCCAAGGCGGAGGCCGCCGCGGCCGGTGGCTTCACCGGCGCCGACACCCGGGTCGTGCCCGCCGATCTGGTCGGCACCCTCGAGGCTCTCCCCGGGGTGGCCCGGGCGGACGGCGACGTCACCGATCAGAGCACGTTCATCATCGGCAAGGACGGCAAGGTCGTCGGTGGCAACGGCGCACCCGGCATCGCCGTCAACTACAACGACGCTCCCGCGGCCGACGGTTCGTCCATTGTCACCATCACCGCGGGGGTCGCGCCCAACGGCACCGACCAATTCGTGCTGGATGAAAAGGCCGCGGCCACAGCCGGTTACGCGGTCGGCGACACGATCCGGCTGGTCACCGCCGGGGCGCAACCGACGGTCACCGGGACGATGGTCGGCACCGTCCGGTTCGGCGAATCGGGCAATCTCGTGGGCGCCACGCTGACCGTGATGGACACCGCGACGGCCCAACAGCTCTACCTCGGCGGCGCCGACGCGTTCAACGACATCGCCGTCACCAGCGACGGATCGGTGTCGAACGAAGAACTGCGCGACGAGGTCACCGCCGCGCTACCCGCCGGGTTCGAGGCCCGTGACGACCAGCAGATCGCCACCGAGAACGAGGACCAACTGCAGCAAGGCCTGTCTTTCATCACCACGTTCCTGCTGGTGTTCGCTGCGGTGGCACTGATCGTCGGGTCGTTCCTGATCCTGAACACCTTCTCGATCATCGTCGCGCAACGGACCCGCGAGCTCGCCCTGTTCCGCGCGTTGGGAGCATCCCGGCGACAGGTGACCCGCTCGGTGATGTTCGAGGCGTTGGTCGTCGGGTTGGTCGGTTCTACGGTCGGCCTGCTGCTCGGGTTCGGTCTGGCGCTCGGACTGAAGGCGCTGTTCGGCGCGATCGGGATCGACCTCTCCCAGGCGGGTCTGGTCTTCCAGTGGCGCACGGTGGTGGTCGCCTATGCGGTCGGCGTGCTGATCACGCTCGTCGCGGCGTACCTGCCCGCGCGGCACGCGGCGAAGGTGCCGCCGGTGGCGGCCATGCGCGACGACGTCACGATCCCGGAGTCGTCAATGCATCGGCGGCTGGTCGGCGGTGTCGCGCTGACGGTGCTCGGCGCCGGGCTGATGGTCTGGGCGCTGGCCTTCGACGGTGGCCTCCAGCCGTTGGGCGGCGGGGTGTTCGCCGTGTTCATCGGCGTGGCCCTGCTCAGCCCGGTGATCGGCAAGCCGATCGTGACGGTCATCGCCTGGCCGTTCTCCCGGCTGTTCGGCACCGTTGGTGTGCTCGCCAGGGAGAACGCGAGACGCAATCCGCGGCGCACTGCCGCGACCGCCTCCGCGCTGATGATCGGGCTGGCGCTGGTCACCACCATGGCCGTGCTGGGGCAATCCACCAAATCCAGCGTGGACGAACTGGTCAGCAGCGACCTGAAGGCCGACTACGTGGTGTCCAACGCCGTCCAGTCGCCGTTCTCGGCGACCATCGCCACCCAGATTGCCGAGGTGCCGGGGGTCGCCGACGCTGTCCCGTTCCGGTTCGGCAGTGCGAAGGTGAACGGCCAGCAGATGTTCGTCGCGGGCTTCGACGGCGAGCAGTTCGGCCGGGTGGTGGCCATCGACGTCAAGTCCGGGGATCTGCAGACCGGTGACGACGGCATCCTGGTCACCGACACCAAGGCCACCAGCGAAGGCTGGAAGGTCGGCGACACCGTGTCGGTCGACCTACCCGCCGGCACGGAAACCCTCAGGGTCGCGGGGATCATCGCGCCCAGCAACTTCGTGGGTGCCGACGTCGTGCTCCCGCTCGCGGCATTGGAAGCCGGCGGGATCGCACCGGCGGACTCCTTCATCTACGTCGACCGGGCGCCGGGGGCCGACGCCACGGTGGTATCGGCGGACATCAACACGGTCCTGGCCGACCTTCCGACGGTGACCCTCAAGGACCAGAATGCCTTTGCCGACTCGCAGCGCGCGCCGGTCGACCAGTTGCTGGCGATCATCTACGCGCTGCTGGGCCTGGCAGTGATCATCGCGGTGCTGGGCATCGTCAACACGCTCGCGCTGTCGGTGATCGAGCGCACCCGTGAGGTAGGACTGCTGCGCGCGGTCGGCATGAGCCGGCGGCAACTGCGCTCGATGGTGCGGCTGGAGTCGGTGGCGATCGCGGTGCTGGGCGCGGTGCTGGGCATCCTGTTGGGCCTGGTCTTCGGGATCAGCCTGCAACGGGCACTATCCGGCCAGGGCATCGCCGTGCTGTCCGTGCCGACGCTGCAATTGGTGATCTTCGTGGTGCTGTCCGGGCTGATCGGGGTGCTGGCCGCGGTGTTCCCAGCCCGCAGGGCGGCACGGATGGACGTGCTGCAGGCGATCTCCACGGAGTAACCGCCGGAGTGAGCGGCTCCCCGGGAGATGAGGGTCACGACCCGCCGGCTACCGGGGAGCCGTTCCGGATGTCCGATGCTCGCCTCGGCGGCTGGGCGTCGGCCGCCGTCGCGATGGTGCGAGAGCGGAGATCCGGTTCATCCTCCTCGGCGACCGGGCGTCGG
>DASQFG010000358.1:0-7636 GCA_035633315.1 Nakamurella sp.
CGTGTTGGGTATCCTCGGCGTTGTTGGAATGTCCGCCATCGGGATCCACCAATTGTTCATCGCGGCGTTTGCCGAATCAGGTAGCCCCGACACGCTCGAAATCCTGGGCAACCTCGGTTCACTGGTCGGCCCGCTGCCGATCCTGTTCTTCGCAACCCCGCTGGCCATGCTGGTACTCATCGCATCCGCAGCACGCGCAGGATTCGTGCCGAAAACAGCGGCGGCACTGATGGTTCCCTTCGTGCTGATCGACAAGGTCCCGGTTCCCAACGCTGAACTACTACAGATGGTCCTCGGACTCATGGTCTTCGGCTGGGTCGGCTGGTGCCTGCTCACCCGGAATACGACCGAACAAGACACTCAGACCGGCAGCGTCGTCTCAGCAACGAGCGCCAGCGGCGCGCATTAGTTGACCCTCACGGGCGTCTTCCGGCCGCACGGTGCGCGAAGTCGATTCCCATCGGCTTCGCGCGCCTGGCGGTTGAGCATGTCGAACACAACGAGCCCGGCGCCGAGTCACGTTCCCAGGGCTCGTTACCGTCACGCGATACCGACCTGAAGGCCTGAATCCCAACCTGTCGCCAGAAACCAATCAGCAATCAGCGTGATCTGTCAACACGGGACGGGCAACGTCGTCCTTCGGGCGGAAAGTCCGGCGCTCGAAAAGTTGGCACCGGTGGCCGACGCGAGCGGCATCGTTACGAGGATGGCGGCGGCTGCCGGGCCTGGAGACGTCAACTGCTTGAGGCTGTCCCGGCCGCGTCTTGGCCACGGAGTTGCAAGCGGAAACCCTGCTATCGGAAGTGCCCATGCTGCTGGTCCGGCTGGAGCCAACGTGCACACAACCACAACATCAGGGGCTGGGCCGACTCGACGCACCGGGTGCTCATTCCCCCGGGTCGAAAATCTCCTCGATCCGTCGCTCGAAGAGGCGGGAGATGCGAAAGGCGAGCGGCAGACTCGGATCGTAGCGTCCGGTCTCCAGCGCGTTCACCGTTTGCCGGGAGACGTCGAGTTGATCGGCCAACATTCCCTGTGTCCAGCCTCGTGTCTCGCGCAATGACTTGAGACAGTTCTTCACGGCGTCAACGTTTCGCGGACACGGCCGCACCGACGACCCAGCCCAGCATCCCGGCCGCGAAGATGATCCACCCGGCCAATCTGGTGTCCATTCCGGCGATACCCAGAAAGCCGACGGTGACCGCGGTGATCATCGCAACCCCGAAACCGACCCCGATCCCCTTCAACAGCAACCGTTGCTGGTAGTCGTCAATGCGACCGATGTGGCGTGCCACGGCCCGCAGGCACCACAGGGCCGGAATCACCGGCAGCACCGCCCACAGGAATCGCCAAGGGCTCGACCCGTCTAGATTGCCGAACCTCACCACGAGTGCCAGAACCACCAGATAGCCGCCGATGCCGGGGAGAAAGTCCCGAAGGTAGGCGCGCGTCCTGGCGCGGTCGCCGCGGCTGTTCCCCGAGCTGTCAAGGTCGCTTGTCATCATTCGAGCATGCAGGATGCGCGCGTGCGTGTCAAGCACACTTGTCACCCGGTGTCGTCAGGCCCCGGCAATGCCACGTATCGGGCGGTGCCTACCGCATCAGCCAGGTGTCCTTGGATCCCCCACCCCGCGACGAGTTCACCAGCAGCCCATCGGATTCCAGTGCTACCCGGGACAGCGCCACCTCCGGAATCGTGACGGCGCCGTCGGGTCCCGCGAGCGCGAACACCCGCAGGTCGACATGCCGCGGCGCCAGTCCGCCGGGAGTCAGAGTCGGGTGTGAGGAGAATCGGATCACCTCCTGGGCGATGAAACGCTCCGGCGCGGCGGCCACGGACGCCTGCATGTGCCGGATCTGCGCATCGGTCATCTCCGGCCCGATCATCACGCCGGCTCCACCGGACCCGTCGACCGGTTTGACCACCAGTTCGGGCAGCCGGTCGCGGACCGCTGCGTACTGTCCGGGATCGGCCAGCACCCAGGTCCCGACATCGCCGATGACCGGTTTCTCTGCCAGGTAGTAGTCGATCATGGTGTGGACGAAGGCGTAGGTCGCCTTGTCGTCGGCCACGCCGTTGCCCGGGGTGTTAGCGATCGACACCGTGCCGGCCCGGGAAGCGCTCTGCAGCAACAGGTTCACCTTCGGCGACACCGCCGGACCGGCCACGATCTCGTCGTCGGCGAGGCGCCGGTAGAGCACGTCGATGCCGATGGACCCGCCGTCCACAGTGGCGGTGATCCCGTCGGCGTCACCGGCGAGGTCAGCGGGTGTCACGACCGGAACGCCCATCGCCCCCGCCAGCAGGGTGTGCTCGTACCACGCGGAGTTGGCCGGCCCGTCGGACAGCAGGGCGACCTGCGGCGTCGCCCGCCGGCAGCGCGGCGGTGCGGCGGAGATCAATGCCTCCCGGAGCATCGCACCGACCTGGTCCGGCGATCGAACGCCATCCCAGGGGTACAGCATCGGCAGCGCCGCCGCCGCGGTCCGCCGGTTGGCGACCGCATACCCCAGTCCGGACGGCACCCGCAGGTTGTCCTCCAGCACCACCCACTCGCCCGACGGTGGGTGCAGCAGGTCAAAGCCGAGCACGGTCGCGCGCGGCCGGCCGCCGGGAGCCAGATCCCTCGCTTCGGGGAGGAACCCCGGGCACTGCCGGACCGCCCAGTCCGGAATCAAACCGTCCCGGACGATCTGGACGCGGTCGTAGACATCATCGAGAAAGGCGTTGAGCGCGCGGGTGCGTTGGCGCAGACCCTCGGTGATTCGCGCCCAGTCCACTGCGGACAGCAGCCGTGGGATCGGATCGAGGGGAAAGGGTTGCACCTGCAGGACTCCGTCGATCTCCGCGGTGAACACGATGCCCTCGGCCGCCCGCAACCGGTCGAGTTCCTTGGCCGCGCCGCGGAGCGTGCCGATGCCGGCTCCGTTCAAGGCCGCGACCACATCGACGTACCCGGGGCGGATCTGCCCGTCCGGATCCACCGCCTCGTCGAGCGGCCCGGCCGGATACCCCCGCATGACGCCCGTCACCCGATCCACCGTTCGTGCCATCCGGTCACCGCTTTCGACAACTCGATCCGGGCGGCCCGGCCGACGATGCTGTGGCCCTCACCGGGTAGCAACAACAATTCGGTCGGCACGCCGGCCACGGACAGCGCGTCGTGCGCGCGCACCGATTCGATCACCGGCACGTTGGTGTCCTGCTCACCGTGCACCAGAAGCGTGGGTGCCAGCACCTCGTGCATCCTGTTCAGCGGCGAAAGGTCGTACAGCATCTCGGCATCCGCGCGAGGATCGCCGTACTCGGTCACCGAGGCGGCGGCCATCCACGACTCGGTTTCGGCGAAGAAGGCCGCGAAGTCCGACATCCCCGCGTGGGAGGACCCGCAGGCGAACAACTCCGGCCAGCGGGTGAGCGCGATCATCGCGAGATACCCGCCGTACGACCAGCCGTGCACACCGATCTGGCCCGGAACCGCCAGGCCGGCTTCGACCAGGAAGTCGACGGTCGCCGGCACGTCCTGGAAAGAGGACTCCCGGGCACCGAGATCATCCATCGCGGTGAACGTCCGGCCGTACCCCGTGGAACCGCGGACGTTGGGCGCCATCACCGCGAATCCGGCCGCCACCAGCGACTGGATCAGGATCGAGAATGCCGGCCGCTCCTGGCTTTCCGGGCCGCCGTGCAGCACCACCACGGTCGGCATCGGGCCGGACGCGCCGTCCGGGCGGTACAGCCAGGCGGCGACGGACAATCCGTCCAGGGACGGATACCTGACCTGCTCGGGTTCGGCCATGGACAGCCGCGGCAGGTCAGCGGCCGGCATCCCGACGAGCGGATGGGGACCGCTGTGACTCGTAGCGGATCGCGGGGCTGCGGGACCGGGATCGGGATCGGGATCGGGACCGTCCCAGTCCAGCCGGTACAGGCTCCGGGGCCGGGTCGGCGAGGTCAGCTCCACCACGGCGGACCGCCCGTTCGGGCGAACCGACCAGCCCGGCATCACCTGAGCGCCGAGATCGAACCGATAGCTGGTGCCGGTGACCAGATTCCGGATCTCCGGAACGCTGCTGCCTTCGACATTCCACACCAGGAAAGCGCTGTGCCCGCCGGACAGCACCGCATAGGACTCGAGGTCGGCATCCGCCCGCTCGGCCAGCACCCGGTACGGTCCCGGGGTGCCGTCCGTGCCCAGCGCGACGACCGCCAGCACAGTCCGTTCCCGTCCCGCGTTGGTCCGCAGGTACACGGCCGAACCATCCGCACTGAACCGCCCCTCCTCGGCCAGATCCGTTCCCTCGTCGGGGAAGTCGCCGGCCAGCACGCGCCGAGCCGTGCCCGTTCCGCTGCCGGTGCCGTCGGTGCTGTCGGTGCCGTCGGTGCCGTCACCGACGTCGACGATGACCAGGTGCCGGCGACCTCGCGATCCGCGGCGCGCGATGATCCGGGAGGCGTCCGGGGACACCGACGTCACCGCCAGAAATCCGCCACTGGCCACGGTGCGGACCTGCCCGGTGACGACGTCGACCAGGCAGACGTCCGCTCCAGGTCCTTGACCATTGGCGAGGGAGAACGCATAGGTGCTGGGCAGAGTCGTCCAGCAGCCGGCGAAAACCGTTGACAGGGCGTCCGTCCCAGCCAGCGTCCGGGCACCGCTGCCGTCCGGCCGGACGACGTGCAGTTCGGCGCGGATCAGGCCGTTCGGGGACACCAGGTACGCCAGCCACTGCCCGTCCGGCGACCAGGCGACCGAGACGACCTCCTCGTCGGGCAGCGACACCTGCCGGTGAACAGGATTGACATCCGTTGCCAGGTTGAGCACTTCGAGCCTGGGCAGGCCCGATCGGTCAGTGACGTAGGCGACCTGCTCGCCGTCCGGCGACAACGACGGGCACCAGGCGCCGGCCACTCCGGCGATCTCCGCCACCCGGTCGGCCGTCCGGCCGGCCGCCCTGTCGCCAAAGGGGTCGGGCGGGGCCGCAATGGGAGTATCGAACACCTGCTCAGCCGATACCGTGCCGCTGCAGCCACATCTCCAGCAGACCCAGCTGCCAGAGTTGGTTGGACCCCAGGGTGGTTCGGTTCTTGTTGGGATCGGCCAGCAGCATCTCGACGTAGTCCGGCCGGAACAGGTCCCGCTGCTTGGCTGCAGGCGCGGCCAGCGCGTCCCGCACGCGTTCCAGATACGGGCCCTGGAGGTTGATGATCGCCGGGACCGGGAAGTGGCCCTTCTTTCGGTCGATCACGGCCGCAGGTAACACCTTTCGGGACGCCTCCTTCAGCACGCCCTTGCCGTCGTGGGCCAGTTTCAGCTCCGGCGGGCAGGCCGCGGCGACCTCGGCGAACTGATGGTCAAGGAACGGTGTCCTGGCCTCCAATCCCCAGGCCATGGTCATGTTGTCCACCCGCTTGACCGGGTCGTCCACCAGCATGATCTGCGAGTCCAGCCGCAGCACCTTGTCCAGGGCGGTGGTGGCGCCTGGCCGATCCAGGTGCTCGCGGGCGAACTCCCGGCTCGGGTCGTTGTCGGTCATCCATCGCGGTTGCAGGATCTTCGCGAGGGTGGCGCGGTCGCGATCGAAGAAATGTGCGGCGTAGACCTCCACCGCCTGCTCGGGCGGCACGTCGGCCAGCGGCGGGTACCAGTCGTACCCGGCCAAGAGTTCATCTGCCCCCTGGCCCGATTGCACGACCGTCAGATGTTGCGAAACAGCTTGGGAGAGAAGGTAAAAGGCAATGCAGTCGTGGCTGACCATCGGTTCGCTCATCGCCCCGACGGCGCCGTCGAGGCCGTCAAGGACGGTGCTGGAGGGCATCAGCAATTGGTGATGGTGGGTGTCGAATTCCTTGGCCACCAGATCGGAGAACTCGAATTCGTCGCCTTCCCGGTCGCCGACCCGCTCGAAGCCGATGCTGAAGGTCTGCAACCCGTGCTGCCCGGCGTCGGCCAGCAGCGCCACGATGACACTCGAATCGATACCGCCCGAGAGCAGCACCCCGACCGGCACGTCGGCGACCATGCGCCGCTGCACCGCGGTCTGCAGGGTGGACAGCACCAGGTCCTGCCAATCGGACTCGGTCATCCCGGCGTACTTGTCCTGCCGGGTGTGTTCGGGCGACCAATAGGTCAGATCGGAGGACCGGCCGTCCGGTTCGTAGGTGCGCACGGTGGCCGGCGGGAACTTGCGGACGCCGGACAGGATCGTCAGCGGGGCGGGCACCACTGCGTGGAACGTCATGTAGTGGTTGAGCGCCACCGGGTCGATGGAGGTGTCGATGTCGCCGCCGGCCAGCAGCGCGGGCAACGAGGACGCGAAGCGCAGCCTTCCGGGCCGCTCGGCCAGGTAGAGCGGCTTGATCCCGAGGCGGTCGCGGCCCAGCACCAACCGGCCGCTCTCCCGCTCGAGGACCGCGAACGCGAACATCCCGAAGAAATGGTCGACACACCGGTTGCCCCACCGGTGGTAGGACTTCGCGACGACCTCGGTGTCCGAGGTGGAGGAGAACCGGTAGCCGTGCCCACGGAGCTCTTCGCGCAGGTCCTGATAGTTGTAGATGCAGCCGTTGAAGACGGTCACCAGTCTCAGTTCCTCGTCCACCATCGGCTGCGCTCCAGTGGCGGACAGGTCGATGATCGCGAGGCGGCGGTGCGCGAGCGCCACCGGGCCCTCGTGCCACAGGCCGTGCCCGTCCGGGCCGCGCGGGGCCAACACCTCGGAGACGCCGGCCAGCGCGTCGATATCAGGACAACCGCCGTCGAACCGGATCTCGCCGCTCAAGCCGCACACGATGTGATCCCCTCGTGATGTGGGCGCGCGGAACGCCCGGTTTGATGCACCGAAGCTACCCGCGGGATATGCCCGTCAGGTTTCGGATTCAAGCGATCACGTTCAGTAATCGGACCGCGGTTGCCGGGCCTCGCGGAGACCCGCAGGTCGGGTCAGGCGAGCCCGAGCGACTTCATCCGCTCGGCGTGACCCATCTGCAGGCGACGGAACAGCGCCGCGATACCGGCAAGATCGCCGGACCCGGTCACGATGAGTTCGGCCAGCGTGTCCCGGTCGGCGACCACGTACTGGGCCTGGGTGAGCGCCTCACCGAGCAACCGCCGGCCCCACAGCGCCAGCGGGCCGGTCAACCGCTGGTCGGCCTGGCAGGCCTTGCGCACCTCTCGGACGGCGAAGGCGGAGTGACCGGAATCACCGAGCACCTCGACGACCAGGTCCCGGGTCTCCGGGTCGATCCATTCGGCGATCTCCCGGTAGAAATCGGCCGCCAGGCCGTCGCCGACATGTGCCTTGACCAGCGACTCCAGCCAGGAGTGCGGTGCGGTCGAATCGTGGAACGCGTCGAACGGCGCGATGAACGGCGCCATCGCGTCCTCGGCGGCGATCCCCTTGGCCTCCAGGTGCCGGACCAACGCGCGGAAGTGCCCCATCTCCGCGACCGCCATCTGCGACAATGCGACCCGGCCGGACAGCGTGGGGGCATAGCGGGCGTCGGCAGCCATCCGGTCGAACGCCGACAGCTCGCCATAGGCCAGCACACCCAGCAGGTCGATGACAGCCTGCTCCGGGGGGTGCTTCCGGGTGCGTGCCGCCCGCTGCGCGTCCGTCATGACCACTCCGTCCA
>DASQFG010000359.1:0-4535 GCA_035633315.1 Nakamurella sp.
GCTCGGGGACGTGAACGCGCGTCACCGGCGCCGTCGTTCGGGCTAGCGCCGAACTGGTTTGCGCCTCACCCGGCTGGTCCGCACAGCGCGGCAGGCGACTGCCCTGGCATGACGACAGGTCACGCCAGGTCAATTCGTGCGCGGTGGATCAGCCGGTGTACGGCGCGACCATCCATACGGTGGTGTCCACCGGGAGCGTTCCGTTGCCGGGAACGTCACTGCTGGCCATCAGCACCTCACCTGGCGGCAGCGCGACGGGCGCCTGGCCGATATTGGCGATCACGCTGACCTCGCCGTTGACGAAGCCGACGACGTCCTCGCCGAGACCGGTGATCCACTCCAACGATCCGGCCCCGAGCTTGAACGCCCGCCGCAGCGCCAGCGCTGATTTGTACATCTCCAGCGTCGAGCCGTCGGTGTTGGACTGCCGGTCCCGGGACAGCTCGATGTACGAGGATGGCTGCGGGAGCCAGGTCGCTCCGGTCGGGCCGAAGCCCAGCCCAGGCTTGTCGGCCTCCCAGGGCAGCGGCACCCGGCAGCCGTCACGGCCGGCCTCGGTGTACCCCGACCGCCACCAGGTGGGGTCCTGGCGCAGGTCGTCATCGAGCGCGGTGTGGTCGGGCAGGCCGAGTTCCTCACCCTGGTACAGGTAAGCCGAGCCAGGGAGCCCGAGCATCAACAGGGTCCCGGCCCGGGCGCGCCGCAGGCCGAGGACGTGGTCCGGCTGATCGTCGAGCGCCCGGATGCCGTTGGGCCGGGGCCGGGCCTGCGCCAGCCCGAGCCGCGAGACATGGCGCACCACATCGTGGTTCGACAGAACCCAGGTGGTGGGCGCGCCGACGATCTCGTTGGCAGTGGTCGAGGTGGTGATGGTCTTGCGCAGCTCGGCGGCGTTCCACTCGGCTTCCAGGTAGTCGAAGTTGAAGGCCTGGTGCATCTCGTCACGCCGGACGTACCGGGCCAGCCGGGACAGCGGCTGCACCCAGGCCTCGGCGACGAGGATGCGGTCCGGGGAGTAGCTGTCCAGCAGCGCCCGCCAGGACTGGTACACCTCGTGCACCCGGTCCTGGTCCCACATCGGGCCGGTCTGGAAGAAGCTCTCCGGGTCGGCGTCGGGGCCGGCCAGCGCCCTGCTGTCCAGGTCGGGCAGCCCATCGGCCTTGATCAAGGAGTGCGCCACGTCGACCCGGAAGCCGTCGGCGCCGCGGTCGAGCCAGAACGCCAGCACCGACAGGAATTCGTCGCGGACCTCGGGGTTTTCCCAGTTCCAGTCCGGCTGCTTGGTGTCGAACAGGTGGAGGTACCACTGGCCGGGGGTGCCGTCGGGGTTGGCGGTGCGGGTCCAGGCCGGGCCGCGGAAGCAGGACACCCAGTTGTTCGGCGGCAACTCGCCGATCTCGCCCAGACCGTTCCGGAAGACGTAGCGCTCACGCTCGGCGGAACCGGGCGCCGCGGCCAGCGCCTGCTGGAACCACACGTGTTCGTCGGAGGAGTGGTTGGGGACCAGGTCGATGATGACCTTCATGTCCAGCGCATGGGCCTTCTCCAGGAGAGCGTCGAAGTCGCTCAGCGTGCCGAAGATCGGGTCGACGTCGCGGTAGTCGGCGACGTCGTAGCCGGCGTCGGCCTGCGGGGACTTGTAGAACGGCGACAGCCAGACGGCGTCCACGCCGAGCTCGGCCAGCGAGCCCAGCCGGGAGGTGATGCCGGGCAGGTCGCCGACGCCGTCCCCGTCGGAGTCGGCGAACGACCGCGGGTACACCTGGTAGACCACGGCCGTCCGGCGCCAGTCGTCGGCCGCGCTGCCCATGGCGGTGGCGGCCGGGGTGACCGCGTGCGGGACCGCCAGATCGGCAGTGCCGGCGGCGGGGTCGATGCCGAAGTCGGTGACGAGATCGGTGGCGGCGTCGCGGGTGAGGGTTTCTCCGACGGACATCGAAGCGGCCTTTCTGTGGGTCACGGTCAGGTGGAGGTCGTGCAGGGCTTGTGGTCGTGAAGTCTCGTGGTCGGCGCGTGGTCGTGCCGGCTAGTGGTCCTGCGGTGCAGGTTTTCGCGCGGTGGTGCTGAGGCTCCCGGGCCGGCGTGACTGCTGGCGGTTGTGACGTGCGGCTGCGCAGCGCCGGCCGGTGGTGTGTGCTGACGGCGAACGCGCGCACAACGGTGAGGAACTCGCGCCGGAGGGGACTGGGTGGTTGGGTGGTGACGTTCGCGGCCGCGCCCGGTTGGCCCTGAATCGGCCACTTGGCGCAGATCACCCGAATCGATTCGATTCGATCCGGACCGCATCACCGTACGGGGGCCGGTGCGATTCGTGAACCCCGTTTCGGTGAGGGATTGCTGTGATCTGCGACGCGGCGCGGGTCGGGCTGCACAGCGGCGTGTCTTGCTCGACTCTCTGCGGCGCCACGGATGCCGCGCAGGTTGCAGGCGGCCTCACCCCGAGAAGCTGCGTGACGAGCTGACCGCGCTGCAGTCTCGGCGCCGGCCCGATTGCTGCCTGTGGCTGCCACCGCCGACGGGAAGCCCGGGCCCTGCTGTTGCGCGCGGCTGTCGTTGCGCTGATCAAACAGACCTCGTCACGAGGATGCGCTGATGAAAATCACGGCAATTCGCCCATAAGCCCCGGCCGGACGTGTAGTTGATCAGCGCATCGGCCGGGCGGGTGGTGTTGATCAGCGCACCGGTCGGGTGGGGTGGCGTTGATCAGCGCATCGGTCGGGCGGGGTGTGTTTGATGAGCGCATCGGTCGGCATGAGCGCGCCGCCCGCGCCGCCCGCGGCGTGGCCATGTCCTCCGACTGATCAACCGCCGACGCCACGTGGTGGATGCCTGACTGAGGCCTTGCGCCGACTGCGGTGCGCTGATCAAACACCCCTCCTCAGGAGGATGCGCTGATGAAGATCGCGGCATTTCGCCCATAAGCCCCAGCGGAAGGTGCAGTTGATCAGCGCATCGGTCGGGTGGGGTGGTTTTGATCGGCGCAGCCCTCGCCCGGCGCAGCCCTCGCCCGGCGCGGCCCCCGCCCGGCGCGGCCCGCCGAGCCGCACCCCCGCCACGCCCACACCACAGCCGAACCCAACGCCGGCCGCTGCCTCACCCGGTGGCTGGGCACGCACCGTCGGCGCTGAGCGGCACCTGGCAGAACGAGCCGGACCACACCGCCGTCGAGCCGGAATCACCGACCCGGTACACCTGGAACAGGCTCGCCCCGGCCAGCACCACGGCAACCACAGCCACGACCACCCCCACCCACGGCGGGGCGCCACCCGACCGGCGCGCCATCATCGTGGGCACCCCCCAGGCCAGCAGCGCGGCGAGGAAGAGCGCGGCGGAGAACCAGATCATCGTCGAGCCCAGATCGACATGGGCATTGATCAGCGGCGTGGGACGCAGCCGCGCCTGCAGCCATTCCCCGGCCTCGACGGCGACCGGCGTCATGATCAGCACGCCCAGCGCGACAAGCGGGGTGAAGATGCCCAGTCGCCGGCGCGCCGCGGGCCACAGCGCGGAGAGCACCGTCATGAGCGCCGCGAGCGGCACGCCGACCACGATGAAATGCACGAGCAGCACATGCAGCGGTAGACCGTTGACTTCGTACTCCATCGCAAGATCATCACCCTTCGGGTGGCGCGCCGACGTCAGGACCCGCGCACGGGATGTCAAGAACACGAGGGACAACCCCGATGGGTTCACCACTCACCCGTTCCAGCGAGGTTCGTGGGCGGGTACGCCGGGACGGGTACCCTTTCCCGAGTGGCGGGCCCACCCCGCCAGCACCGATGTCATGGCAGGTCAACAGCTGGGAAAGACGGCGATGCCGGCGCGCGAGCACCTCGCGGGCACCTCACCGCCCGAGTCCTTCCCGACTCAGCGAAAGGGATGTCGGCTCAGGTGAAGCGCATCTACTACTTCGGCGCCGGGGTTGCTCTCGGCGTCGCTGCGACCCGTCGCACCCGCCGCGCCAAGGAAGCCGCCCGCGAGGCGCTGAAGGCCAAGGTGACACCCTCGGCCATTGCCGCTGACGTCGCCGACGCGGTCGCCGAATTGGGGAACGCGGTGGGGTACTTCGCCGCCGACGTCCGGCAGGGGGTGCTCAACCGCCGGGCCAGCTACCGGCCGATGATCGACAACGCCACCGGCGCCGTCGTGCTGGTCGGCCCGGAGGGCGCCGGCCCGGTGAGCTCGAGCAACGCCGAGCCGGGCGAGGTACGCCGCGGCAGGGTGAGCGATCAGCCCGCCGACCTTCCGCACCGCCGCGCGCCGGGTTCACCGCCGCCACCGCGTCGCACGGTCCGCAGGTCCGCCTGACGATCAAGTTCCCGGCACGACGACCGCGTAGCCGGCAACGGCCGGAGAGGGCTCGTTCGCGCCCAGCGGCGCGCTGGCCGGCCGGGCAATGCGGCGCCACAGCTCAGCACGGCCGTCACCACCCACCACCAGTGAGGACCCATGGAAACCCACGAGATCCGGCGCCGCTTTCTCGGCTACTTCGAGAAGACCGGTCATACCGTCGTTCCTTCGGCCTCGCTGATCAG